>JBDTPE010000284.1:0-4481 GCA_039932875.1 Betaproteobacteria bacterium
CCGAGCCGGGACGCCAGCTTCCCGCGCCGCCGTGAACGATCAAGGCAATCGTCATGTTTTGCTCCACAAAAGTAAGTTGTAATTATATGGGGCGAGCCGGCCAAATTGATTGCTGTGGGTCAAACGCAAGCATTGGCGCGGTGTTTCAAGCACAAATGACCTGCGATGCCCACCAATGCTCGTGTTTGTTGTTTTCCTTGCACGCGCCAATGCAATTACCGTCATACTGTGGCCACCAAATTGCCAAATGAATTTTCAACAGCCGATGAGCAGCATGTATTTCGAAGCCAAACAGCCGTCCCGACGCAAGCGGATTGCACTGATGACAGCGATCATCCTGCTTTACGCGCTGATGGCATATTTGTTTGTTTTTCGGTCCGTTGAAAAGTCAAGCGCAGAAGACAGATCGACAGCCATCGTGAAGCGTGACGAGACGATCAACGCACAGCAAAATTTGAATGTCGACCAAGCGCCAAAGGCACGATTGGCCGGACTGCAAACCCGGTCAGCCGAGTCGCCTGCGTGGAAGTTGATACAGGAAAACCTGACGTCGCTATCGAAGGGCGACAGGGTGGAGGTCTGCGGGCTAAGCCATCTTGACGCGGCTCTTTTTGTCGCCGGCGATGCCGAAGTGGGCCTGGGCGCAATGAATACTTCGCTGGCTCAGTTGGCTGGCAGGCTCATCATAAGCAAAGATCCGTCAGAGCGCGTGATTGGACTTTACCTACAGGCGCACTTGGCCACATGGGCCGCAAGCGTTGTAGATGGCAGCAAGTATCGGATTTGCCAAGGCGATTTCGACTGCTTAGGCAAATTGCTGAAATCGAACACAGCAAATGACGCGCCTCCGCAAGCGATAGCCGCGGCTGCGCCGCTAATCAATCTTGCCCTGGAAAGGCGCGATCCCGACACAATCGCTGCGGCGATCTATGCCTGCGCTGGTCGGCGCGACGGTGTATGCGGAACCATTAGTGTTGCCGACTGGGCTGCTGTCGAACCAAATAACGCAGTAGTTTGGCTGAAGATGGCGGATGCCGCCTTATATGCCAACGACTTGGTTGGACGCAACGCTGCATTGCGACGCGCGGCGGTGGCTACCACCTATGACTTGCGGGCGCCGTCACTGGCGTCAGTATTGGATTCCGATCTGGTGAAGGCGCAATCGTCACTTGTGCAGTTTCACATCAGCAACGAACTTGTCACGTCCAACTTTAATACACTAACGCCGCCGATAACTGCCGCAGCGCGCTATTGCCTGCATGACAAGACGCCAGACGCCGAACGCTCCACTATTTGCGATGCACTGGCCAGTAAGCTCTCACAGCACGACGAGGGACTTATTGGTCTAGCCACCGCGTCTGCAATTGGCAAGAAACTTGGCTGGGATGCAGCTCGATTGCAGGCGATACAGGATGAAAGGGCAGTTTTCGACGGTTGGGCGCGCGATACTTACCTTGGTGTGCGTACCTACAGTTGCGAGTACCTCGCCCACAACAATCGGCTGGCCAAACAAATGCTCTCAAAAAGCGAACGGCAAATCGGCCGCGAAGTCGTCGGCAAAAGCGGCAAGTCGCTAGCGGAAGTAGCCAAAGCGTATCGGACCGCCTATTATCCAGGCTTGAATAAGTGAGCACCGCGCATGTGCGGCAAAAGGGGCAAAATTCGCGCGGCTTCGATTAATGCTACTTCTTCGCCGCAACCCAATCCTGCCGGTCGTAATCGTAATTGAGCAAAATCGGCTCTGAGCGGTTGTCGCCGGTGGGTGAAGGACAGCGAATGGTGACGGGATGGCCGGGGCGCAAATAGGCTTGTGCAGCCATCTTGGCGAAAACGAGGGTGTCGCCGACCCGCTTGGGTTCATCGTTGACAAGGACTACAAACGTGGTCTGACGGGACATGGGGCCAACTTTTCAACTAATGGGCATTGAGTGTGGCACACCTCGCAAAAAACAGTCGGTTTATCTGTCAGCCGGTCGCTTGCACGCCGGGATTGGTATGACTGCGCGCGCCATAATGACACCTTGATATTCCAACATCCAAGGAGCCAGAGCCATGCCACGCGCCATTCTCGACGAAACCCACATCCACCCGGCGATACGCGAAAAGATCGCCACTCACCACCTTGATATTGTCGATGAAGTGCGAAAGGTGATTGCCGACAATGCAGTCGTCATCGTCGGCATGGCGCAAAATCCTGCGCCAAAGCGAGTGCGCAAACTGCTCGATGAAGCTGGCGTCGCTTACCGCTATCTGGAATACGGCAGTTACTTCAATACCTGGCGGCGGCGCAATGCACTCAAGATGTGGACGGGCTGGCCGACCCTTCCCATGGTGTTCGTGAAAGGCGTGCTGGTTGGTGGTGCGGATGACGTGGCGCGATTGATTGCGAACGGAGAACTGAAGGCGATGCTCGCAGGTTGACGAGATCAACACCAGCACTGGTGCGCTTTCCAGGCAACAAATGGCTGGACAAGCGCACGTGCGTGTGTCGCCACTGGATTCGTCGTTTTCTCCGAAGGCGATTGGCGATGGTTGCTGCCGTGCCTGCTCGGGTTCGCGGCTGCCCGTTGGCAGGTTGCTCGTCCAAGCACTCGCGTACCAGCGGAACCTTCTGGCGCCATCTGCCTCTCACTTATGTTGGCGAACGACCACTCTCGCGTAAACTCAATTCTTGTGGAGGGCCGCACGTAATTCGGCAAGTACTAGGGCGCTAAGCAGTGCCGCGAGAGTGATGTCGGACGAGTTGAACTTACTAAACTAAAACAAAGGAAGCCAGATGCAGATCCAGATAAACACCGACAATCACATCGACAGAAACGAGGCTATGTCCAAACACATCGAGGCCGTCGTCGAGAAAGCGGTGCGCCATGTCAAGGACCACCTCACGCGCGTCGAGATACATATCGAGGACGAGAACGGCGGCAAAGGCGGCGGCGTCGACATACGTTGCCTGATGGAAGCACGGTTACGGAACCACCAGCCTTTGGCCGTCAGCGATCACGCCGGCAGCGTCCATCAGGCCGTGGATGGTGCGGCGCGAAAGTTGCGGGCATCGTTAGAAGCACTGCTTGGACGGCTTGACGATCACCGTCGCCATCCTGTTGAGGGACAGACAGACCCTGCCTGATCCACCAAGCTCATGGGCGCCGAAAAAGCGGGTTGACGCTGAGGAGCTCTGCACGAAAAACGGCATGCCGCAGGCCCACATCTTCACATCCAACCGGTAGCCGCCTTACTGTAATCGCTTATGCGGCCACAGCGCCTATTGCCGTTCGACACCGCTGACAACTTTCCTGCGGCTTTGCAGGCTGAGGCCTGAGGTGCCGGATCTGGCCGCGACGTCTCTGCGCACGATAATTTGCGTGCGCATCCTCATCTCGCTGTTGCGTGCGTACGGTGATGGGGCCTGCCGACCGATGAATTTAGTCGCCGGCAATCCAACTCAGCGCGTCGGCAAACTCCGCGTTGGAGAAGACTCTGACCGGACAAGGAATGGCAAAGGCGAAGAGACGAATTGCATTGGCTACCCAGTCGATGTCCGAGACGACGGCAATCCGTTCCCATGACGCTAAATGCCTAAATCCCAATTTCATGTCTTCCCACATCGCGCCAGAGGTGAATCCGGTAAATTCCGGCCCTAGATGGTAGATAACACGAATGCGTCCGTGTGCCTTCAGCGCTGACTCGATCGCCGGAACGAAAACCGTCTCATAGTCACTCGCATCGACTTGCCCAAACCCGGCGAAGCCGACTACATGCGCCGGCAGGTTGGGTATTGGTTGGATCACGCAAGTACTCCCAGACCCGGTGTTGCCTTCAACCAGTCCAGCGCCTTCGCCTTGTCCATGTACGGGAAATGCTTCACCTCGGCAGAAATAAAATGCTTCCCAAGCGACTCCAATAAGCCAGCCAGTGGACTGTCTGTCGCGACGGCCACGCGCTCGACCTTCTCGTGGTGCTCGCGAACAAAGCGCAAATGCGCGGTGAACCCACCGAAGTCTTCCCATCCGGGAAAGGTCTTCGCATGGATCAGTACGCCGCGAAGTTTGTCATGGTTGGATAAATAAAGATCTGCCGCAGTGCTAAGTGCGCCAAAGTCTCCCTTGGTGAGGGGTGCCTGCGGTTCGAGGACCAATATGCCCTCAGGTAACAAGATTGAGTAATCAAGCAATTGATTCTCCTTTTGTGGTCTTCAGATCATAGACCCGTGCGGCGGATAAGACTGTTCGTTATCGAACATAACAGGATGAGTTGTCACGCTCATATGCGTGCGCTTGCGTACAGACGAGGACCAGCGAGCGTGCTTCACTGCCTGCATCAGCTTCGAACTGGCACTCGTGACATGAACCTCGCAACAGCTACGGCGTGAGGGCGGTAATCGGCAACGCCTTGCGCCTGCGCGCTGCAAAACTGTAAGCCTAACCTCGGATCCACTTCCAGCCATGAGCAAACACACGTTGACGCCGGACCAGAGCCAACGC
>JBDTPE010000285.1:0-4480 GCA_039932875.1 Betaproteobacteria bacterium
CGTTTCGCAACAAAAGCCTACCATCCAAAGAAGTGTTCAGCCCACCTGTTTCCGGCGCGTCAGGGGCTTAACCGAGTGCCATGAGGGTCAGAGTCAAATTGTTTTCCACAGAAAGCACTTTGCCTCTCTCAAATGTAACTATCTAGAGCCGTCCTCAGCATCTGCAACTAAAACACGAAAATGAGCAGACTGAATCCTGGCGCGGCCTGTGATGCTTGAACGCGAAACTTAAGCATCCACGCGCCTTGCCAGCCAAAACTGTCCCAAAGCCCTCGCCAACATTGGAGTTTTGCTTTTACATCGCACTTAGGCGGCTCCTGTAATATTCGGCAAACGAAAACAGGGGAGCGATCATCATGTCGGATGTAGTCCGTAGTTTCATTGGCATTGCGTTGTTGCTGGGCATCGGTGTGCTGTTTTCGATGGACCGGAAACATATTCGTTGGCGCACTGTGCTCGCGGCACTTGCCGTGCAGATGGCCATCGGCGCCTTTGTCTTGTTCATCCCGTTCGGCAAAGATGCGCTTACTGCCGTCGCTGGCGGGGTCACCCACGTACTGGAATACGGCTTCAAGGGCACTGAGTTCCTGTTCGGCGGCCTGGTGTCGGCGAAGATGTTCGAACTATTCGGCGGCGGCGGCTTCGTATTTGCGTTCCGGGTGTTGCCGACCATCATTTATGTGACCACGCTGATCGCGGTGCTTTATTACCTCGGTGTGATGCGATGGATCATCACCATCCTCGGTACGTTGTTTCAGAAGCTGCTCGGCGTTTCCAAGATTGAGTCCTTCTGCGCGGTGACGACAATTTTCCTCGGCCAGAACGAAATGGGCGCAGCGGTGAAGCCGTTTATCAGCAAGCTCAAAGGGCCTGAAATATTTGTGATCATGACCAGCGGTATGGCCAGCGTCGCGGGCGCTGCACTCGCTGGCTACGCAGGGCTTGGCGTGAAGATGGAGTATCTGATCGCCGCTAGCTTCATGGCGATTCCGGGCGGATTGCTGTTTGGAAAACTGCTCTGTCCGTCGAACGAAGTCAGCGATATCCGCTTTGATAATTTGCAGTTTGAAGAAAAGAAACCCGCCAATCTGATCGAAGCTGCCGCCAGTGGCGCGACGCTGGGATTGACCATCGCGGTTAGCGTGGGCGCGATGTTGATTGCCTTTATCGGCTTGATCGCCTTGTTCAACGGAATCGTCGGTGGTGTGGCCGGCTGGATGGGTTATACCGGGGTGAATCTGGAAACACTGCTGGGCAAGGTGTTCGCACCACTTGCCTATATGCTCGGCGTGACGTGGGAAAACGCCGCGTTCGCCGGCAATTTGATTGGGCAAAAACTGATCCTCAATGAGTTCGTCGCCTACGTTGGGTTGGCTCCGTATTTGCAACCGGCTGACAAGGTTGTTGCGGCTGGCCTGACCGTGATCGACCAACGTTCGCTGGCGATTCTTTCGTTCGCACTCTGCGGCTTTGCTAATATTTCTTCCATTGCGATCCTGGCAGGCTCATTTGGCAGCGTCGCGCCGCAACTGCGGGGGCTGGTGGCCAAGTACGGCCTGCGCGTGGTGGCGGCAGCAACGCTATCCAACTTGATGAGCGCAACTATTGCGGGCATCTTTCTGTCTGCGAAGTTCTGAGGAGCTGCAAGAAAATGTTTCTACCGCAGGAAATCATCCGCAAGAAGCGCGACGGCAAGGTGTTGGCGGCCGCTGAAATCAGCGAGTTCATTCGCGGTGTTGCTGCCAATGAGGTCAGCGAAGGGCAGATCGCCGCGTTCACGATGGCGACCTATTTCAACGGCATGAGCCGTGATGAAGCGGTCGCGCTCACGCTCGCCATGCGCGACTCCGGCACGGTGCTCAACTGGAAGGCGCTCAACCTGCCGGGACCGATTATCGACAAACATTCGACGGGGGGCGTCGGCGACGTAGTGTCATTGATGATGGGGCCGATGCTCGCCGCCTGTGGCGGCTTCGTCCCGATGATTTCGGGCCGGGGGCTTGGCCATACCGGCGGAACGCTGGATAAATTCGACTCCATCCCTGGCTACCAGACCAGTATTTCAATCGAAAAATTCCAGCAAGTGGTGCGCAGCGCTGGTGTGGCCATTATCGGCCAGACGGCAGAGCTGGCACCTGCAGACAAGCGCATCTACGCGACCCGCGATGTCACCGCGACGGTTGAGTCGATCCCGCTGATCACAGCGTCCATTCTTTCCAAGAAGCTCGCCGCTGGGCTGGATGCGCTGGTAATGGACGTGAAAGTCGGCTCGGGCGCTTTCATGCCCACGGTTGAGAAATCGCGGCAACTGGCGCGCAGTATCGTGGAAGTTGGCAACGGCGCTGGTGTCAAGACTTCCGCATTGCTTACCGATATGAACGAGCCATTGGCGCCCTGCGCCGGTAACGCGATAGAGGTGCGCTGCGCCATGGATTACCTGCTGGGCAAGTCGCGGCCGGCGCGACTGCACGAAGTCACACTGGCGCTGTCCGCCGAACTCATGGTCACGGCGGGCATCGCCGCTGATAAAGCGGTTGCCAGGCAGGCGCTACAGCAAAGTCTGGATTCCGGTCGCGCGGCCGAGCGATTTGCGAAAATGGTCGCTGAGCTTGGTGGCCCGGTGGATTTGCTCGAAAACCCCGACAAGTATTTGCGTTTTGCCCCCGTGGTCATGCCGGTTATCGCAACGCGGTCCGGGTTTATTGCGACGTGCGATACACGTCGCGTCGGGCTGGTCGTGGTTGCACTGGGCGGTGGGCGCATGCGTGCGGCTGACGCTATCGATTTTGATGTTGGGCTGACCGAAATCGCCGCACTTGGCACCCACGTCAACGCAGGTGACCCCATCGCCATCGTTCACGCACGCACCGGGGCGGGTGCCAAGCTGGCCGTGCAAGAACTTGCAGAAGCGATTACGATTTCGGATTCGGCGTCGACGATGTCTCCATTGGTACAGATTCTGGCGCACGAATAATTCTTTTTTCGTCAAACTCGGCACGTGAAGGAGAGCAAGATGGCCGCCACCGCTGCAAGCAAGGGCACTGTCGTACTTGTAGGCACCCGCAAGGGTCTTTTCGTACTGATCGGAGACGCTAAGCGACATAAATGGCGTGCCGAAGGTCCGCATTTTCTCGGGCAAATCGTCAATCATGCCGTGCGGCATCCTGTCACCGGCACCATTCTGGTTGCAGCGCGCGCAGGCCATCTTGGCCCGACCGTGTATCGCTCGGTCGACTTTGGCAAGAGCTGGAAGGAGGCGGCGACACCGCCGGCGTTTCCAAAAACATCGGGCGACGCCTACGGCTGGTCTGTTAATCATGTTTTCTGGCTTGCGCCCGGCCATGCCAGCGAGCCTGGCGTCTGGTATGCGGGCACTTCACCGCACGGCTTGTTCCGTTCCAACGATGACGGCGTGACCTGGAAAAGCGTTGACGGATTCAATTTGCATGCCGACCGCGCCAAGTGGCTGGGTGGCTCGCAAGAGGCGCCGCCTGATGGCGCGACGCTGCATTCGATCAACGTCGACCCGTTCGACAAAAACCATATCTATGTGGGCATGTCTAGCGGCGGTGTGTTTGAAAGCCGCAACGCCGGTAAAACCTGGACGCCGCTAAACCGTGGTTGCGTAGCCGATTTTCTGCCCGACCCGAACGCGGAATATGGCCACGACCCGCATTGCGTGCGCGTGCACCCGGTGGCGAGGGACGTGGTCTATCAGCAAAACCACTGCGGCATCTATCGGCTGGAACGCAAGGAAAATCGCTGGACACGCATTGGCGAAAACATGCCGAAAGCAATCGGCGATATCGGCTTTCCGGTAGTACTTCATCCGCGTGATCCGGAGATCCTGTGGGTATTCCCGATGGACGGCACCAGCGTATGGCCGCGCATTTCTGTTGAAGGCAAACCGGCCGTGTATCGCTCGCGCGACGCGGGGGCTTCGTGGCAACGGCTCGATCATGGCCTGCCCGCCGCACAGGCTTGGTTCACCGTCAAACGTCAAGCGATGTCCGCGGACCAGCATAAGTCGGTTGGACTGTATTTCGGTACGACCGGCGGCGAAATGTGGGCAAGTTTTGACGACGGTGATACCTGGCAGTGTCTGATGTTGCACTTGCCGCACATCTACTCCGTCGAGGCAAGCGCGCGTTGAAGGTCAGACTGCCAACGCCGCTCATTGAGTACACCCGGGGCGCACGGGATGTGGAAGGTGTTGGCGACACGCTGGATGGCTTGCTGCGCGATCTGGATCGACAATATCCCGGCATCCGCTTTCGCATGATCGACGAACAAGACATGGTTCGGGCGCACATCAAGCTGTTCGTCAATGGCGAACTTGAGCGTTCGCTGGATGCACCACTGACAGCGGCCGACAGCGTCATTATCGTGGCTGCGCTTTCCGGTGGGTAGTGCTGGCGAAAAACCAGTCGATTGGTGCACTGCGTCATCAAATCGACGCGGATTCCAGACTAGAATGCCT
>JBDTPE010000286.1:0-4478 GCA_039932875.1 Betaproteobacteria bacterium
GTCCGCCATCCAGCGGCAGCAAAGGGAACAGATTGAACACCATCAGCAAGGCGTTAACGAAAATGCCGGCTTCTGCCACTAAAGCGAGGAAATAGACTGGCCCAGACGCACCGACCGAAATCGCGATTTTTCCAATAATCGCCCACATCACCATCATGATGAGGTTGGCAAACGGTCCGGCAGCAGCGACCCAGATCATGTCGCGTTTGGGATTACGCAGCGCCCCGAAGTTGACCGGCACCGGCTTTGCTGCGCCGAACACGAACGGGCTTACCAAAAGCGTAACAATTGGCACTAGTATCGTCCAGACCGGATCGATGTGCTTGAGGGGGTTCAGGGTCATGCGTCCCAGCATGTACGCTGTCGAATCGCCGAAATGGCGCGCTGCAAAGGCATGGGCAGCTTCATGCAGAGTAATGGCAAAAATCAACGGGATCGCATAGACCGTGATTTTTTGAATGATGGAAGCGTCCATTGATATTCCTGGGTTTCTGGGTAAAGTCAAACTGGCTAGTGCGCGGGCTACCGTCGAAGAGTGCCAAACCAACTGACACTAATCGGCAAACCCCATGCTGGCGACGTCACCCTTGCCTCTTCTTATCAAGATGGGCTCTGGGCCGGATAAATCAATCACTGTGGTCGGTTCGATGCCGCAGGCACCCCCGTCAAGTATGAGGTCCACCTCGTGTTCAAGCCGGGCGCGAATGGCTTCCGCGTCGTTCAAGGGGTTTTCGTCACCCGGCAGCATCAATGTCGACGAGAGCAAAGGCTCATTCAACTCGGTGAGCAAGGCGTGAGTAACGGGATGTTCTGGCACGCGCACACCCACAGTGGCGCGCTTGGGGTGGGCGAGCCGCCGCGGCAGCTCCCGTGTGGCTTCAAGGATAAAAGTAAAGGTGCCGGGCGTGTGCGCCTTCAGCAATCGATACTGCGCGTTGTTCACCTTGGCAAAAGTGCCAATGTCGGACAGATCTCGGCATACCAGCGTGAAGTGGTGTCGATCATCCACCCCACGCACGCGGCGGATGCGCTCCATCGCACTTTTGTCACCGATGTGGCAGCCGAGCGCGTAGCAGGAGTCGGTGGGATAGGCAATCAAACCACCCTTGCGCACGATATCAACTGCTCTTTTGATGAGCCTGGCTTCCGGATGTGTACGATGCAGCGTAAAAAACTGACTCATTGCAAAACCGACCAGACTGGCGTCAGGTCTGCCGGTAGCGGCGGCAACGCGCCTGGCTGCCAGCGGCTCTCGTTGGGCCCATGAAAATCAGAGCCGCGCGATGCCATGAAGCCGAATTCCCGGGCATAGGCTGCGTATTCCACATACTGATGCTTCTCGTGGCTACCAGTGATCACTTCAATGGCTACCCCGCCGGCATCCTTGAACTCAGTGAGCAGGACGCGCATTTCCTGCTTTGAAAGTTTGTACCTGCCAGGATGCGCCAACACCGCTACCCCACCTGCACCGGTGATCCAGCGAGTGGCGTCGCTGAGGTTCGCCCACTGGTGGGCCACAAAGCCAGGCTTGCCAGGCGTGAGGTATTTACTAAAAACGGCCCCCACATTTTTGGCCAATCCGCGTGCGACCAATGCGCGCGCAAAGTGTGTTCGACTGATCATGTCCTTGTTTTCAGCCAGCGCAAACGCTTCTTCGAAAATACCGGCGATACCCATCTTCGAAAGACCCGCGCCCATTTGCCGCGCGCGGTCCAGTCGACCGTGACGTATCGAAGCGATACCTGCCATTAATGCAGAATTGTCAGCATCGATGCCAAGTCCCACCACGTGAATCGTGATCGGGCTAATATCTGCCGTCGCTGAGGTCGGCGGGTGGCCGGGCCAACTGACCGACAGCTCGACGCCGCGAATAAAGCGAATGCCCGCGACTAGCGCAGCAGCAGCGGCTTCCGCCAATCCGCCGGTGTTGTCGTGGTCGGTCAACGCAACCGCGTCGCAGCCGCTTTTTTTCGCTAGATCAACCAGTTCCTTCGGCCGCAACAGCCCATCTGAGTAGGTGGAATGGTTATGACAATCAAAATTCAGCACAAAAACATTCAAACTTTTATTGGAATCCGCAATCATAGCAGGCTCGATTCACTATACTTTTCAGCCGAGGCGGAAGCCTCGCGTCAGCTTTAGCACGGAAAATTGATCACAACGATGGAAATCAAACCGATCCGTATGACGATAAACGCTGGACTCGACAAATCCGAGGACAGCTCATTGCCGCTGGAGGAGCATTTTCGTACAGCGGTGGACGCCATTCAGGCCGCATCGCGCGAACAATTGACTGGCGCTGCACACGGTGTTGCGTCGGATACAGAAACGCTGCTTGCAGTGTCTGGCGCTTTTCTCGCATTGATGCGGCAATTGGACCGCGAATACGGCGCCGACGGTAGACTACCAATGGAGGACGCCACTGACGCCGTAGACGCAGCATTGCGTTCATTGGCGGAGCTGGAAAGCTGGTTGATTCGCTTTGACCTGCCGGAAAAACTGGTCAATCTGCATACGGTTGAGATCGGTGTCGGTTTCTGGGCGATGCGCCACGCGGTGCCAATTACGCTGGTGGAGCCCATCGTCAACGCATTAGCGGCGAAGTCAAATTCAGCTATGTCCAAACAGGAAATGGCCGCCGTCTTCGCCATGATGCAGGGCTTCATCCAACATATATCGACCGGACACGAGGCCGACCTGGAACGGTCTAATCCGCAGCGCCCATGGCGCCTTCTCAATCTCAATTTCGCCATCACCGCAATCAAGACCGGTGACCTCGATTTGATGCGCTTTGCCTTCGACCGCCTCAATCAATACCTGCCCGATGAACGCACAGGCTTTTATGCAGAGGCCCACTCCGTGGCGTCGCAACCGGGATTCCCGGCCAACACCAGGCACCTGATCGAGACCGAAATCGCGCGTTGGACGCGAGTCCACTAATCATGAGAAAATACCAAGTTATTGTTTTTGCGCCTTGTTTTTTGCTTAACCACTTCTCAGCTCGATGAAACTGCTGCTCGATTTCCTGCCGGTCATACTGTTCTTTGGGGCTTACAAGCTTGCCGATATTTATGTCGCCACGGGCGTCGCCATCGCCGCGACTATTATGCAAATCGGTTGGACGCTCTGGCGGCGCGAACGGGTCAAGCCCGTTCAGTGGATTGCGCTGGCGTTCATTCTGGTCTTCGGTGGCGCGACCATCCTTTTGCATGATGAGTTTTACATCAAGATCAAATGGACGCTGTTTTACGGGTTGATGGGCCTGACGATTCTAGGCGCCGTGGCGCTTCGCAAGAATCCTCTCAAGAGCGTGTTGGGCCAGGAGTTAGAGCTGCCCGACCACGTTTGGAGAAAGCTGTCGATGGCCTGGGGGATTTTTTTCCTGGCGCTGGCGACCTTGAACCAATACTTCGCACTTACGCTGTCGTTGGACGCGTGGGTCAAAGTGAAGGTATTCGGCGGTTCGGCGTTGAGTTTTGTGTTTGTGATTGGGCAAGCTTTCTGGATGGCGAAATACCTGCCGGACGAAGTTGCGCAAACACCTAAAGAATCATAGCGACTGAACATACTGAGGCAGGATTTTTCGATGCTATACACGATCATCTGTGAAGAATTGCCAGGCGCGCTGGAACGGCGTTTGGCCAACCGTCCGGCACACGTCGCGCGGCTGACACAGTTGCAGGCTGATGGACGCCTGATTCTCGCCGGGCCGCACCCACTGATTGATTCTGAAGATCCAGGCCCTGCCGGATTTTCAGGCTCACTAATTGTCGCCGAGTTCGCCTCGCGCGAGGCCGCAATCGCGTGGGCCTCGGAAGATCCGTACTGTACCGCCGGCGTTTTCTCGTCGGTCAACGTAAAGCCGTTCAAGCGCGTGTTTTAGTCACCCTGCATGAATTCAATTCGCGATCAGATTGTTAGCAGACTTCAGGCCCTGTCGCCGAGCCTACTCGAAGTGTCCGATGACTCGGCCGCCCATGCCGGCCATGCCGGCGCGCGTGATCATGCAGAACGCACCGGCGCTTTCGAGGGAACGCATTTTGAATTGACCATCATCTCTGGCGCGTTCGCTGGCAAATCGCTGATTGCACGCCATCGCATGATTTATGACCTGCTTGCCGAATTGATGCAAACGCACATCCATGCCTTGAAGATCGATGCGCGATTGCAATAGTTGTAGTCAGTTTAATATTTATTTTTTAATTGTTTTACTTAATAGAGGAAGACTTATGCAATACAAACTCAAGACCATCGCTGTCGCACTATCCGTTGCCATTGTTGCGGCATCCACCCCAGTCGCCTTCGCGCAGTCCAAAGCTGCGAAAGTTGACGGTCGCGTCAGTGTTAATGGCGTTGTCATTCCGAACGCTTATTTCGACGCGATGAACAAGGAACGTGAACAGTCCGGTCAACCAGCATCGCCGGAATTTGCCAACGCGATGAAAGACGAACTCGTCAACCGCGAAGTGCTGGCACAA
>JBDTPE010000287.1:0-4473 GCA_039932875.1 Betaproteobacteria bacterium
CCCGACCAGATCCGCCTCGTCATCCGCACCTTCCGCGACAACGTCAACACCACCATCTTCCCGAACCGCACCGAAGTCCCGAAGACCTTGATCTTCGCCAAGGACGACAACCACGCCGAAGCCATCGTGGGAATCCTCCGTGAGGAATTCGGCAAGGGCAACGACTTCGCGCAGAAGATCACCTACCGCACCACCGGCGCCAGGCCGGAAGACCTGATCGCCTCATTCCGCAACAGCTACAACCCGCGCATCGCCGTCACCGTGGATATGATCGCCACCGGCACCGACATCAAGCCCGTCGAAATCGTGGTCTTCATGCGCAGCGTGAAAAGCCGCAGCTACTTCGAACAAATGAAAGGCCGCGGCGTGCGCGTCATCAACCCCGCCGACCTGCAAGCCGTCACGCCCGACGCCAAGGCCAAGGACCACTTCGTCATCGTCGATGCCGTCGGCGTCTGCGAACGCGATAAAACCGATTCGCGCCCGATGGACCAGAAGAAAGGCGTGCCCTTCGAAAAACTCCTGCAAGCCGTGGCGCTGGGCAACGTCGAACCCGAAGTCCTCTCCTCCGTCGCCGCCCGCATCGCCCGCCTGGAGCGCGACCTCACCGACGCCGACAAAGCGAAAGTGATTGAAGCCAGCGGCGGCTACAGCCTGAAAGACCTCGCCCGCAACATCATCAATGCCCTAAACGCCACCGACACTTCAGCCCCTTCCCCCAGCGAGGGGGAAGGTTGGGATGGGCGCGCGCCCGCAGAATTAATGACACCCGCAAATGAAGAAGCTGTCGCCCCGGCTCATTTGCCAACCGCCGCCGGGGCCCAAGTTGATTCGCTTTTGACCAAAGCCACGAAACCTCTCGCCAACCCAGAACTCCGCAAACTCTTATTGGACCTCCGCGCCAAAGCCGACCAAATCATCGACACCGTCACCCAGGACACACTGCTAGTCGCAGACTTCAGCGAAGCCGCCCGCGAACGCGCCGAAAGCATGGTGAAAACCTTCGAAGCCTTCATCGCCGAACACCGTGACGAAATCACCGCCCTGCAAATCCTCTACAACCGCCCCACCAAAGCGCCACTGAAATTCGAAGACATCAAAGCCCTGGCCGAAGCCCTGCACGCCCCGCCATACCTCATCGACGAATCCGCGCTCTGGCAAGCCTATGCCGCGCTGGACAAGACCAAAGTCAAAGGCACCACCGCCCGCCGCATCCTTACCGACATCGTCAGCCTCGTGCGCTTCGCGATGCATCAGGAGAACGAGCTGGTGCCGTACCCTGAGCGCGTGGCCGCTAACTTCAAAGCGTGGCTTGCGCAACAACAAGTCCGTCGTCCCCGCGCAGGCGGGGACCCAGCGTCGTCAAATCAAGCCGTTCGTGCTGAGCCCTTCGACAAGCTCAGGACAGGCTCTGTCGAAGCACATCCGAAATTCACCCACGAACAACTCCACTGGCTGGAAATGATCCGCGACCACATCGCCGCAAATCTTGGCATCGACCTTGATGATTTCGAATATGCGCCGTTCAACAAAGAGGGCGGGCTAGGGAGAGTGCATCAATTGTTTGGACAGCAATTGCCTATAGTCATCGAGGAATTGAATCGGGAGCTTGTAGCGTGACTCAGACCGCATCAGCTACACAAAGTAAAGCATACACGCCGGACATAGCGGGGCCACTGCATCCGATCGGCACTACAGGAAAGTATGTGAATGGGCTTGCATTTAAACCCACCGATTGGGGTGATGATGGGATGCCCATCATTCGGATTCAAAACTTAACGGACCGAACGAAGCCAATGAACCGGACTATGCGCAAGGTCGATCCGGTCTACATCGTTCAACCTGGCGATCTTCTCGTTAGTTGGTCGGCAACGCTTGACGCATTCATTTGGGATCGAGAGCCCGCGCTTTTAAATCAGCATATATTCAAGGTCATTCCAGATGCTGATCGAGTTTCCAAGAAGTATCTCTATTACTCGCTACGCCGCGCAATTGCTGAAATGCTTAAGTCAGAGCACTTGCACGGTTCAACGATGAAGCATATCAATCGAGGACCATTTTTATCGCATGAAATCGCTATTCCGCCACTCAATGAACAGGAGGTTGTTGTCGCCGAAATCGAAAAACAATTCTCCCGACTGGACGAAGCCGTCGCCAACCTCAAGCGGGTCAGAGCTAACCTCAAGCGTTACACGGCAAGCGTCTATGAGGAGTCGTTTCGCGATGAGCCAAACTTCACGTTCGGTGACCTCGTTGCGGAGGGACCTCAGAACGGACTGTATTTACCGAAAGAGCGTTATGGTGAAGGCGTTCCGATTCTGCGAATAGACGATTACCAAACCCAGTGGATTCGGCATATCGCGGATTTGCGCCGCGTGTCAGCAACATCTGAACAAGTCAAAGCTTGGTCGCTAAACGAAGGTGATTTGATTATCAATCGAGTCAACAGTGTCACCCACCTGGGTAAATGCGTAATCGTACCAACTTGGCTTGCTGGTGCCGTGTTCGAGTCGAACATGATGCGAATTCGACTGAATGACGCAGTCGTTCCAGTGTACGTCGAGCACTATCTTGCATCTCGTCTTGGCAAGTCAAGACTGACGCAAAATGCAAAATGGGCAGTAAATCAAGCAAGCATCAATCAAGGGGATGTGCGCGCGACACCGATTTTTGTTCCAGAAATCCAACTGCAACGTAAGTTGGTTTCAGATATTGACAGGCGCTTGTCTATAGTGCGCAGAACCGATGCCCAAGTCGATAGTAACCTCAGGCGAGCCGAGCGTATGCGCCAAAGCATTCTTGCGGCGGCATTCAGTCAGCCAAGCAAGCGCAATCATGAGGAGATGGCGGCATGACGGTGCAAATTGTCGAAATCATGGGTCGTGCTACACAGGGAATGACACGGCCCTTTATCTGCCGTGGCGAGGATGACCACATCTATTTCGTCAAAGGTCGTGGTGCTACACGTCGCAGCCAAATTTGTGAGTGGATTGCGGGTCAACTTGGCATTAGGCTTGGGTTGCCCATCGCGCCATTTGAAATTGTAGAAGTCCCCGATATGTTGCTATCGATCGCTTCTGACGAGGCCCGCAATGAGCTAGGCGAAGGCGCTGCTTTTGGCTCGCGCAAGAGCACCGTGGTTGAATTGTCTCGTAGCCATATCGATTACGTGGCAGATGAAGTGCAGCGCGACGTACTTGCTTTCGACTGGTGGATCAGGAACGCGGATCGAAACCTCACCGAATTTGGCGGCAACCCAAATCTATTTTGGGATGTCGAGGCACAAACACTTGTCGTCATCGATCACAATCAGGCGTTTGACCCGGCATTCTCACCGGTGCAATTCCTTGATTTGCATGTATTTTCTGACCAAAGGCATGCACTTTTCGATGATTGGGTGCTACGGCAGGAATACAACAACCGCTTAGCGGCTGCAATGGCAGATTGGTCGGCGATTTGTCATACTCTTCCCCCAGCTTGGTGGTTTATCGATCCAGAGGAAACGATTGCGACTGAGTTTGATCTGAACCAAGTGCACTCTCAGTTGATGCAATTCCAGAACGAATCGTTTTGGAGCCAAACATGAACAACATTCCATGCCTTTACGCGATCGTCAGATTCGCGCCCTTTGTCGAAACCGGTGAGTTCGCAAACGTCGGTGTAGTTCTGCTCGCCCCTGCAGAGCGGTACTTCGGATTCAAGCTTCTCATCAATCGTTACTCACGTGTCACTCAATTTTTCGAGCCGCTTGAGGCGAAAGTATTTCGCGCAACGATGAGGACGCTCAGAGATGAGCTCGACCGGGCAGGCGCGCTTTTCAAGCAGAACGGTTTTGACAAGCGCCACAAGAACAATGATGTTGATTTCGCTCGCGCATTGTTCAATGAGATTGTTCGGCCGCGCGAAACGACAGTGAAGTTTGGCGAAGCACGTCCAGCGATTGTGGCCGATCCAAAGGCGAAGCTTGACGAACTCTATGCGCATTACGTTGAGCGTGGCTTTGTGAATCGGGAGTATCAAGAGGCTGCGCTTGAAAAGGGAATGCGCAGATGGCTGACCCAGGCACGAATCGGTGAGCGTTTCAATCGATTAGAGGTTGGCAACGACGAATATCGTGCTGCGTTTCCGTTTGTTGAGAAGCAGGACGATGTTGCGTTTAAGGTCATCAAACCACTACATCTGAATCACCCAATGCCGAGCAAGATTCTTGACCATGGCGGGCAGTGGCTATTCCGTGTTGAGACGCTTAAGAAACGCGGCACGCTGCCACCGCGTGTGCTATTTGCGGTTAATGGGCCAACACTCAGCGATGCTCGCGGGGGGGCAGTTCGCGAGATTATCGGAAGCCTTGAAGGCGCAGGAGTTACTGTAATTCCATACGCCGAGAAGCAGCAAATACTGGAGTTTGCGGCTGCCCACTAGTGTGATGTCCAATAAATAACTGGACAATTCATTTCTTTGTTTTTCTCTTGC
>JBDTPE010000288.1:0-4464 GCA_039932875.1 Betaproteobacteria bacterium
GCTGCAACACCTAGAGCGGCTTCACGGTGATCTTGAGCAATATCGCCAATACCGGCAAGGGACCGTCAATCGGCTGGTGACCAATTTTGGTGGCGGCAAACGTCCGCCGCGCGGACTGTATATCTGGGGCGGCGTCGGGCGCGGCAAGTCGCTGATGATGGACGCCTTCTACAACGTCGCCACCTTGAAACGCAAGCGGCGCGTGCACTTTCACGAATTCATGCGTGAAATCCACGCCGAGATGCGCGCCAATACTGGTACCGAAGATCCGCTGGACCCGATCTCCGACAAAATTGCCAAGCAACTGCGGCTGCTGTGTTTTGATGAATTCCATGTCAGCGATATTGCCGACGCGATGATACTTGCTCGCCTGCTGGATATGTTGATCTCCAAGGGTGTGGTACTGGTCATGACCTCCAACTACCAGCCGGACGACCTATATCCCAACGGCTTGCAGCGTGCTCGCTTTTTACCGGCAATTGCGCTGCTCAATAGCGAACTGGAGGTGATCGAAATCGCTGGTAAACGAGATCACCGTCGGCGCATTCTGGAATCGATTCCGGTTTATCACTCGCCGCTTTCGCCGTCGGCGGAGCATGCGTTGGCACGCGCATTCGAGGCGATGTCCAAAGCCACCTTTACCTCGGCAGGCAACATCAAGATTGGCTCTCGGGACATCGCGTTTCAGCGTCGTGCCAAAGGCGTCATCTGGTTTGATTTCGACGAACTCTGTGTAAAACCAAGATCGCAGGTTGACTATCTCGAAATCGCCAGTCACTACCATACCGTGCTGATTTCCGGTGTTCCGCAATTGCATGCCAAAGAGCGCGCTGACGTGGTCCGTCGTTTCACTTGGCTGATTGATGTAATGTATGACCAACGCGTGAAACTGATTGTCTCGGCCGAGGTGGGGCCGGAACTGCTGGTCGTGGATGAGCGTGGGCAAAATGCGTCAGCGGGAAGTGCCCCAAATACCAGCGGGAACGATGCAACGCTGATGGTGTCTGCTGAATTCGCACGCACCGCGTCACGGTTGCGCGAAATGCAATCGAAGGATTACTTCTCACGCAAACACGCGTCTGCAGAAAATCCACAACTGCTGCAAGGAAGGTGAAATGACTAACTGGAAATCGCTACTGGCGTCGGTCGCACTTGCACTCGCTGCATTCGCATCGTCCACACAGTCGCTTGCCAACAACTACCAGGATCTATGGTGGAACCCGAATGAATCCGGCTGGGGCATAAACATTTCTCAGCAAGGTGATGTCATGTTCGCGACCTGGTTTATCTATGGCGCGGACAATCAGCCGACCTGGATTTTTCTATCGCGTGCTGATCGTTCCGGGGCGACGGGCAATACCTTTTCCGGCGACATTTTTCGGGCAACCGGCACACCGTTCGCAGTAGTTCCTTTTATCCCAGCAAACACTGCTGCGACTAAAGTGGGCACCGCAACGCTGGTATTTTCAGATTCCCGCACCGGCACGCTGACCTACACGGTTAATGGTGCGCAGGTAGTCAAGCAGATAACTCGCCAGGTGATCGGCCTCTACAATCTGACGGGTAGCTACTTCGGCGCACTTAAGCGCGCCGGTGTGGGCTGTGTTAACGCGGCACTAAATGGCGACGCTACCAATCCTGCGATTTATAGCGTGTCACACAGTATTGCGACTGGGTCGCTAACGATCACTGAAGTAGGGGGTTCGCTGTGTAATTTTACTGGCACCACCAGTGTGTTCGGATCGCTCATTGAGGGCAGTGGAAATTTCACTTGCGCGGCAGAGAACATTACCGGCTCTTGGACGATGCGTGAAGGCCGGCCGGGGCCTAACGCTTTTTCCGCACTGATGTCGCTGCGGCCGAATGGCGATTCGTGCACGCTGAGCGCCACTATCGGCGGCCTCAAACCCTGACCGGGAAAAACATATGACTACTTTCAAAGGCATACTTCTCGCTAAGTCCGACACTGGTTTCGCAGCGTCGCTATCGGCGATCGCTGAGGCGAGCCTGCCCGCAGATGGCGACGTCACGATCGCGCTCGAGTTTTCGACCATCAACTACAAAGATGGTCTGGCCATCTGCAACAAGTCGCCGGTGGTTCGCAAGTGGCCGATGGTGGCGGGTATCGACGGCGCAGGCACCGTCGAATTCAGTAACGTCCCGCAATGGCAGGCGGGCGACAAGGTGATTCTGAACGGACACGGCGTTGGCGAAACTCATTGGGGTTGCCTCGCGCAGAAAGCCAGGCTCAAGGGCGACTGGCTTATCAGGTTGCCGTCCGACCTTAGTACCAGGCAGGCAATGGCCATCGGCACCGCAGGCTACACGGCGATGCTGGCGGTGCTTGCATTGGCGCGCCATGGTGTCAACCCAGACCAAGGCGAAATTCTGGTGACGGGCGCCTCCGGTGGCGTAGGCAGCGTGGCGATCGCGCTGCTTGCTGGCCGCGGCTACAAGGTGGTGGCGTCCACCGGACGGATCAACGAAACGCCTTACCTGTTGTCGCTGGGAGCAACAGCGGTGATGGACCGCAATGAACTATCGCAGGCGGGCAAGCCATTGCAACGCGAGCGCTGGGCTGGCGTCGTCGATTCGGTCGGCTCGCACACACTGGCCAATGCGATTGCACAGTGCAAGTACAACGCGACAGTGGCCGCCTGCGGCCTCGCGCAGGGCATGGATCTGCCGACCAGTGTGGCACCGTTCATTTTGCGCGGCGTGACGCTCGCTGGTATCGACAGCGTTTACGCATCGCAGGTACGTAGGCTCGAAGCCTGGCAGTGCCTTGCTGCGGAGCTGGACCGGGCAAAGCTGGATGAGATTACCAAAGAGATCAAGCTATCAGAAGTCATCGAGCATGCCCCGGCGATTTTGGCCGGCCAGGTTCGTGGCCGACTAGTAGTTGATGTTAACGCTTGACGTGTTTGAGTTCGCCTTGACCACAGCAGGTGCGCAACGCGTCGAAGCGCCTTAGAATGACCGATGCGCCAACCCACACGCTCGTATTTCACTCCACAACATTGATTCAGGATTACCCATGACTGCTGCACCCATCGATGACGATCCGAGCGATCTCGATTTCACCAAGCTTTTCAGCACTGACACCAAAGTCGCTGAGCCGGTTCCCAGTGCGCAGCAGCAAAAGGAGCTCTCAGAAGAGGCGATCATTGGCGAATCCAAGCTCGCCAGCAACGGCTATTTTGTGCGCATCAATGATGCAGCACCCCGCCGCACACCGAAAAGAAAGCCTGCTGCCGTACTGGTGGTCGAAGACGACGAAGTCACATCCACGCTGTTGGAGCGAATTCTGGTAGCCAATGGCTATATGGTGCGTAAAGCCGCCAATCGCGCTGCGATTCTCGTTGGACTAAAGGATTTTCCCGACCTTATCATTCTCGATGTGTTGATGCCGGACGCGAATGGCTTTGATATCCTCAATCGGATTCGCCAGCACGCGGTTCTGAAAGATCTGCCCGTCATGATGCTGACCAGTCTGGGTTCGCTGGACGACATTCTCAAAGGCCTTAAGCTTGGCGCCAATGGCTATCTCACCAAGCCCGCGAAATCAAAGGCGCTGCTTGACGCCATCAGAAAAGTGCTGGGCGACTGATTTTTTTCTGCCCGTTCTGCATTAACACGCGCAGACGTGCAAGCAGGTTCGCGTGTATTGGCGGAGGGACGGATGGGCACATACAAGCAGTTCTACGACCGATCAATCGAGCAGCCAGACAAATTCTGGACTGAACAGGCAGCCCGGATCGACTGGGCCAAGCCCTTCAGCAAGGTTTGTGACTTTTCCAAGCCGCCTTTCGCCAAATGGTTTGTTGGCGGCGAAACAAACCTTTGCTACAACGCGATCGACCGCCATCTGGCAACGCGCGCAGACCAGAACGCATTGGTGTGGGTCTCATCCGAAGTCGAGCAGACGCGGACATTCACCTACCGCGAGATGTTCGATGAAGTGAATCGTTTTGCAGCGGTGCTTAAGACGCTTGGCGTCGGCAAGGGCGACCGTGTGCTTATCTACATGCCGATGATTCCGGAAGCCGTATTTGCCATGCTGGCCACGGTTCGTATCGGCGCCATTCACTCGGTGGTGTTCGGCGGTTTTGCGGCCGCTTCGCTGGCGGCGCGTATTGACGATGCCCAGCCGAAAGTCATGATCACTGCCGACGCAGGTTCGCGCATGGGCAAGGTCATTCCACTCAAACCACTGACCGACGAATCGATCAAGCTCGCCGCGCATCCACCCAAGTATGTGGTGATCGTCAATCGGGGTCTCGACAAAGGCATGCACACGATTCCTGGTCGCGACATGGAATACAGCGTGCTGCGAAACAAACATCTCGATAGCGTTGTGCCGTGCGAATGGGTTGAGTCGTCGCATCCGAGCTATATCCTCTACACCAGCGGCACTACCGGTAAACCCAAAGGCGTGCAACGCGATACCGGCGGGTACGCGGT
>JBDTPE010000289.1:0-4464 GCA_039932875.1 Betaproteobacteria bacterium
CGCAAACTCACCCAGGCAATGCTCGATTGGATCGCCAATGAACTCAACAATCGTATCCGCTATCGACTTGGTTGGGAGTCACCCGCTGGGATACTATCTCGATTGACCGCCGCAACGACAAGTTGAACGCCAACCTACCAAAATGCCTGAAACGCCGCACCAGTGCTAGAGAATTACTTCGGCGCAAAGCTAATCCGCCGTACTTCCCCAATCCCATCCGCCGCGATCCGTCCCTCAACAATCTCATATCCCATAAAAACAAAATGGGCCGTGGTCGATATTTCTGTGAGCCCCGCGAAGAAATCGACCATGAGCCCCTCTTTATCCACGGCCCTCATTTCCCTACTTCCACCTGGCTTACCGTCGTCATTGAAAGCTACCATTCGATGGCCACCGATTCCATGGCCTTTAAGCGCAGCGGCGTGCGCAAGTCCACTGCCGCGCCAGTCATGACACTGCGTCCACTCGCCACCCCTTTGAGCATCCCGCGGAATCGCGTCATGTCGAGGCTGGAATCAGCCTTATTCTTATTGAGTACCACCATCACCGTATGCTTGCTGTCGTAGCGGAAGTAGACGTAGCAGCCATCGCGTGGAATGTAATGCAGCAGCTTGCCGGTCGCCACCGGGCCGCTTGTCTTGCGCCAGTTGAACAACCTACCGATATAGGCCTGCGCGTCACGCTGGGCCGGCGTCAATCCCTGACCGCTGAAGGCATTGACGGCATCGCCGGACCAGCCGCCCGGCATGTCCGCGCGAAGCAGGCCGTCGTTACGTTCGATCGGACTGCGCGTCAATATCTCGGTACCGTAGTAAATCTGCGGAATGCCACGCGTGGTGGCGGTAAATAACATCGAGGTCTTGAACAGGTCGAGGTTTTCATGCAGCACCGAGTAGATGCGCGAGCGGTCGTGATTGTCGGGGAACACCATCAGTTTCATTGGATCGGCATACACGAAATCGCTGGCAATCATTTCGTAAAGTGCGATCCAGCCCGCGCCTCCGGGTTCGCTGGCATTGAGCACCGAGGGCATCAAGTCGACTACTGGAAAGTCCATCATGGTGGGCAAGCCCGATGCGTAGCCGTCGCGGTTTTTCACGCCCTTTTGCCAATACGCAACGATATGCGGATGGTCATTCATTTCTTCGCCGACGATATTCAGGTGGGGGTATTCGTCCAGCACCGCATTGCTCCACGTGGCCAGGAAGGCCGTGTCGGCATACGAGTAGGTGTCTTCGCGGATGCCCGACAAGTTGGCGTATTCAATCCACCACAGGCTATTTTGAATCAGATAGCGCGCCACCAGTGGATTGCGCTGGTTCATGTCTGGCATGCTGTCGACAAACCATCCATCCAGGAATTGCTGGCGCTCCTCTGGCGCGACATGGATGTCCTGTACCGTTGAATGCTGATTGTTGGTGGGTACAAAGCGTTTCGGAGAATTGAGCCAATCGGCGGCCGGCAAATCGTTCATCCACCAATGGCTGGTACCGATGTGGTTGAGCACCACATCGTGAATTACGCCCAAGCCGCGTGCATTCGCGGCGGCGACGTATTCGCGGAATGACGCGTTCGAGCCGAAGCGTGGATCGATGCGATAGTAATCGGTCAACGCATAGCCATGGTAGGAATACTCGGGCTGATTGTTTTCCAGCAGCGGAGTGGGCCAGATCATGGTGAAGCCGAGGTCGCGGATGTAGTCCAGGTGCACGCGCATGCCGGCAATGTCGCCGCCGTGGCGCGCCGCCGGATTGCCGCGCTCGGTCCGGTCCGGCATGCCAGGCTGCACATCGTTGCTTGGGTCAGCGTTGGCGAATCGGTCGGGCGTGATCAGGTAGACGGCATCGCTGGCGTCGAACCCCTTGCGCGCTGCCGATCCGGGCCTGCGCGCTTCAAGCTCATAGCGCACGCTCCCAAGGATTGACCGACCGCGAGCCAAGGCAATGTCGAAGGCGCCGGCCCGGGTGCCTGGCGCAATCAGCAAATTGACGAAGAGGAAGTTCTGGTTGTCGGTGCGCTGGACACTAGCCAGCGTTACGCCGGGATAGCGAATTCGAGGCGTCAGTTGGCCAATGTTCTCGCCGTGGAGCATTACTTGTAGTTGCGGACGCTTCATGCCGACCCACCAGTGCGGCGGCTCGACATGTTGCACTTGGTATGGCGTGGCACTTGCCGCAGACATCAGCAAGATGGTAAGTAGAAAAGCCAGCGTTTTGCTCACAAGTAATTCTCTGGGGAAAGGTGATTGACATGCACAATTGTAGTAAAGCTACAAAACATAGTGCGCGAAGTCAATGGATATTCGTCCGCCCTTCTCTTGGTGTACTTATTTTTTTTGTAGTAAAGCTACGCCTTATCAAGGCGCAAGGTTGATTTTGTTTTCGAATCAAAATCTCGCCTCACTCCAGAATCATAGGGGATCGTTTTCCCTATAGAAAGTCCTGCCCCATCTACCCCGCCGGCCCTGCCATCAACCGCGGTCGCATCAAATCCCCCAACCAATTCATAAACACCTGCACCCGCCGCGGCTGATGTCTTCGGTTGGCGTAGATCAGCGATACCGGCATCGCGGCCGCACGATATTGCGGCATCACCTCAACCAGTTGTGCACTATCCAGCGCGACGCGCATGCCGGGCTCGGGAGCCTGGATGATTCCCAACCCGGCAAGGCACGCGCCTACGTATGACTCCGAGTTATTCACCGTCACCGTGCCCTTCAGCGGGATGTATTTCACACGGTTCGAATCATCCGGGTCTATATATTCAAAGCCGCTAGCGCGCGCGCCCAGCGTTGAAACGTAATGAATGAGCCGGTGGCCTGCGAGGTCGTCGGGGTGCAGCGGCATGCCGAAAGCAGCAATGTAAGCAGGGCTGGCGCAATTGACCATGCGGTAGTAACCGAGCGGCCTGGCGATCAGGCTGGAATCGCCCAGAACCCCGACGCGCAACACGCAATCGAATCCATCGCGGATTACGTCCACACGCCGATCGGTGCTCGATAGTTCAATCTCCAGCGCCGGGTGCGCGGCCAGAAATTCCGGCAGGCGTGGCAACACCAGATCGCGTGCGACAGTACTCGGCATATCCACCCGCAGGCGCCCCTGCAGTGCCGCCGGATCGCTACGAAACAGGCTCTGCAATTCCTCCATATCCGAGAGCAGGTCCTTGCAGCACTCATAGAAAACCTGCCCGTCCTGGGTCATCTGCACACGGCGGGTGGTGCGATGCAAAAGCCGTGTGCCCAGCTCACTTTCCAGCTGCTGCACCGCGGTAGAAACACTCGCTTTCGCCAGAGACATGATGTCTGCGGCCTGCGTAAAGCTCGCAAGCTCAGCGACGCGCACATAGATCTGCATAGCCTCAATTCGGTTCACATCAGCCTCATTATTCTGACTTTGCGAACAGTCTAATCGTTTTTTGCTGATTTATGTGACAAACGGCAATCAATACACTGGCTCCAGTTCACAGCTCGCCAATAAGGCTGTGACAGACAACCCAATCAGACAGGAGCCGATCATGAACACCAAAGTAAGCAACCAACCAGTCAAAAGCATTGGCAAGAGTACACAAAAGAAAATCGCCATCATCACCGGTAGCAGCCGTGGCCTGGGCCGGAACACAGCCCTTCATCTGGCGCGCAATGGGGTCGATGTCATCGTTACCTATCGTAGACAGCAGGCTGAGGCCGATGCCGTCGTGGCCGAAGTCGAACAAATGGGCGGCAAGGCCGCGGCGCTTCAACTGGATGTCGGCAACAGCAAATCCTTTACTTCATTCGTTGAGAAAATTCGCAGCACGTTGGACACTCGCTGGCAGCGCAGCAGCTTCGATTACCTGGTCAACAATGCCGGCGTCGGTGTTTACGCCAGCTTCGCCGAAACCTCTGAAGCACAGTTCGATGAGCTGGTAAACGTCCACTTAAAGGGCACATTCTTCCTCACGCAATCGCTACTGCCGCTGATCGCAGACGGCGGCCGCATCGTCAATCTCTCCAGCGGGCTGGCACGCTTTGCACTCCCCGGTTATGCGGCCTACGCTGCAATGAAAGGCGGCATCGAGGTGCTGACGCGCTATCTGGCGAAAGAGCTCGGCACACGAGGCATCGCGGTGAACACGGTGGCGCCTGGCGCAATCGAAACCGATTTTGGCGGCGGACAGGTACGCGATAACCCGCAGCTCAATGCGCACATCGCGGCTCAAACCGCGTTGGGCCGCGTCGGCCTTCCGGACGACATTGGTGGCATGATCGCGTCGCTGTTGTCGGAAGACAATCGCTGGATCAATGCGCAACGTATTGAAGCGTCGGGAGGCATGTTTCTGTAAAACGCGCAATGCATTTCGCCTGACCAGCAGCTTTACCAGTGCCGGATCATTCGAAAAAGAAATGCAATCTAAGGGGCCAGGCTCGAATGGCACTACCTTAAGCCTGTCGCCCCGGCGCAGGCCGGGGGTGAAGCGGGGAAT
>JBDTPE010000290.1:0-4459 GCA_039932875.1 Betaproteobacteria bacterium
GGCGCAAGCTGAATAGTTTCCAGCGGCATATCCACATTCGCCGCCGTCAGCGCCTTGAATACGTTTTCTCTCAG
The DNA here is from genome assembly GCA_039932875.1 of Betaproteobacteria bacterium. Taxonomy (GTDB): domain Bacteria; phylum Pseudomonadota; class Gammaproteobacteria; order Burkholderiales; family Usitatibacteraceae; genus UKL13-2. Next base: position 75 of record JBDTPE010000290.1, read on the forward strand.
ATCAAACCGCTGCTGCGTATGGTTGCGTTCGTCTCTCAGCCAGGCCTGCAGCTCTAGCGCGACGTTGTAATCGTTAAGTTTTACGACGACCATTCTTGGCTTTGGCTCAGTCATGTAGTCTGGATTGTTAGCGATCAAGCCCAACATAATTTCACGAATACGATCCAGATTTTCAGTGACCGCCACCATCACAGCGATGTCAATTCGCAAATGCGGAAAATTGGTATACGAGGTCACCGTCTTATTCATCACGATGGAATTGGGCACGGCCAGCATGCGCCCATCGACGGTGATGATCCGTGTTGTGCGCAAGGTGATGCGGTCCACACGCCCGTATTGCCCATCGATTTCGACCAAATCGTCGATGGTAAACGGGCGATCCACGAACACCAGGAATCCGGAAATGATGTTGGACAGCGTATCTTTCAACGCAAAGCCAATCGTCAAGCTCAACACGCCAAGCGAGGCGAGCAATGCAGCTGTTTGAACGCCAGCCGTGTTAAGCGCAACGACAAAGCCGATACCCAACACCAGCGTCTTGATAACCGTTTCCAACATGGCCGCTGTGGTTCGGTCAACTCCGTCGCGAAGTCGTGAAGTCATGACGCGGCTGATGAGCCGCCAAGCGACATAGAACAGCGCGAATACGCAGACGGCCAGAAGCACATTGAGAACAACAGCGCTGAGCACCTCGCTCACTCGACTGACGGAAAAATATTCCTCAAGTCGCTTGATCAATGAATTCAATAGAGAGGGTGGGTTCAACAGACTACTCCAGGCAAAGTCGAATTCGCGCAATCTGCCGCGCGATTCTAGGCAACATCATGTTGCGCCGCGTGTTTGCGGCAAGCAAAGTTTACGCTGAAGTAGGTGTTACTGATCAGTCGCTAACTTGACTTGCGGCAGATAGAAAAATTGATTGCCACCTCTGCAAGGCAACCACAGGGCTAGTTTTGAGGCGACCCCTGCCGCGCTCGTTCGGCCGCTTCTGAGTCGCGTTGATGCCTTTCCAAAGCACGTTCGTGCTCGCGCTGTAACACGTAGTTTTTCTGGCGTATGACTTCATTTTGCGCACGAACCATTTCGCTTGCGGCTTCGTTTTGTGCTTTGACTTCGCGTTCGCGTCGAACGCGCTCATCCAGTGGCAACGCAGGTTCATCAGCTACAAACCGTTTACGCGTAAGTTCAGCCTGACTTCGCTCGATAAGAAGTTGGCGTTTCTGATCGTCAGCATCTCTTTGTGCCTGTATTTCGGCCAGCAATTTTTGTTGGTCGAGCTTGCGCTTGGCCTCGACAGTGGCCAGCCTTAGTTGTTCAAGCCGATCAGATTCAACGAGTTCCTGTGCGAAGTGCTTGCGTTGCTGGTGGTTGTCAAAAGCCCAATAGCCCGCTCCTGCACAACAAGCGACCACAATGACTAGTCCCCAGACAAAGGGTGAGCGGGCGAAACTGGACATGGCTATTTTCCTGAAGCTGGCAAGTGCGAATATGATTACGCCGGAACAATGAACTAAAGAATGCAGAATCGCAACTTTTTTTGAATTCGCGGCCGGTCACTTTTCGTCTAAATTCTAACGTTGGTGCGGTCTTGGCTCGAGTTACCAAAGCAAGAAAATCTGTGGCAAGTAATGAAGAAACCCACGCCGTGTGCATTGCGCCTTGCAGTATAGGTGCCAATGGATAGTCCATTGTCATGGCGACGTAACAGTTTTTGATGGGAAACCTACTTGCAAAGGTAGGTACCTGGGGAAGGGCGATGGGGTACGATAGAACAATTGCCGCACTCAAAATTAGCAACAAACGCTAGCACTGGCGCGCATTTCGATGCCATTTGGTCCGGAATAGCGCGCCAGTGCTAGAGTTTCAATATCCAGCATGCAATTGTTGACTTGATCGACTAATGGCAACGCTCCTACCCGCTTATGGCGTATGCAAATTCACGACGACCGGTGAGCGTCGTGTGGCAGAGCGCTTGCAACAGAAATTGGAAGACGACTATCTTCTCTGGTACGACGTGCCAGTGGGGCCATCAAACTCGCACCCAGACTTCGTTGTGCTTCATCCCAAGCGCGGGATATTGATTCTGGAAGTCAAGGACTGGAAACTCGAAACCGTTCACGGTGCGGATCGGCAGAGTATTCAGATTCTTACGCCCAATGGGCTGAAGTATGTTGCGAATCCGCTCGAACAAGCGCGGCAATGCGCGCATGCCGTCGTGGACTGGCTGAAACGCGACAAGCAACTTATCGCAGAAGAAGGACGTTTCGCAGGACAACTCATGTTTCCCTGGGGTTACGGCGCAGTGTTTCCCAACATTACCCGCCGCGATTTTGAGAATGCGCAGTTGCACGAGGTGATGGAGCCCGGCCACGTCATTTGCAAGGATGAAATGACGGAAACGATTGACGCGGAATTCTTCCAGCAACGCTTGTGGGGCATGTTTGGTGTGAAATTCTCTGCGCATTTGACGTTACCCCAAATCGATCGCGTTCGCTGGCATCTGTTTCCAGACATTCGGCTTGATCCGCAGAAATCGGCCGACCTGTTTGAAAAGGAAAGCCCGCAATCCGACGGTAGCGCGAATGTTCTCAGTGCGTTTCCGGAAATTGTGCGTGTGATGGATTTGCAACAGGAACAATTGGCGCGGAGTTTGGGCGAGGGCCATCGAGTGGTCCACGGCGTTGCTGGATCGGGAAAAACGCTGATCCTGGGTTACCGTGCGATTCATCTTGCCGCAGCATGCACAAGACCGATCCTAATTCTTTGCTACAACCGCAAGCTTGCGGAAAAACTTGACCATTGGATGCATCAAAAAGACCTGCGCGGCAAAGTGGTCGTGCAGACTTTTCACAAATGGTGTCTTGCGCAGTTAAAAGCTTACAACGTTAGTGTTCCGCACGGCGTCGAAGGCGAAGAGTTCTACGCGCAACTAGTAGCAAAGATGATTCTTGCAGTGGATCGGAAACACATTCCCGGCGGCCAATACGATGCACTGCTGATAGATGAGGGACACGATTTCAGACCAGAATGGTTCAAGCTGGTCGTGCAAATGGTGAATCCGACCAGTAATTCCCTGTTGGTGATGTACGACGACGCGCAGTCGATTTATCAGGAGGCGGTCAAACGAAAATTCAGTTTCAAGAGTGTCGGGATCGAAGCGCAGGGCCGTACGACGGTCTTCAAGATCAATTATCGAAATACTCGGGAAGTGCTTCGCGTTGCTGCGGCCTTCGCGGCGGATCTGCTCGCACAATATGAAGCCGACGATGACCATGTGCCGACGCTGGAGCCAATTTCAGTTGGGCGTGAAGGGCCAAAGCCGCTTTTCATCCAATTGCCGACTTTGGCGGACGAGATGGCCTGGGTAGCCGCGCATCTGAAGAAAGCTCACGATGGTGGCCTGGCGTGGCGAGAGATGGCCGTGTTGTATCGAGAGTATGAGCCCGCAGGAAAGTCGTTGATGCAGACAGTTCGGAATGCGGGCATTCCCGTTGTTTGGCAAAAGGATGTGCACTTTGACGAGGCCCAAGACAGCGTCAAGGTAATGTCGATGCATTCTTCAAAGGGGCTGGAATTTCCGTTGGTGATATTGGCCGGTCTCGGCTGTGTGCGCGTAGGTGATGCGGAAAGCTTGAGTGAAGAGGCGCGAGTTTTGTATGTGGCCATGACGCGCTCCACGCGCGAGCTCGTGATGACATGCGACCGCGAAACCGACATTACGCGGCGTCTTGCCGCCGCCGCCGGTGTGAAGCCACAGGATGACGATGAGGCGTTGCGTGCCTATGCGCTAAAAGAGGTTGAGAGCGGCAATGTGAATGTTGCACTTTGGAAAACGACCGAGCTGTTATCAGGCGACTCCGAGTTAGCCCACCGCGAACGTTACCTCGGCGCGCGCGTCGTTGAGTTACGCGAATTTGCCAAAGAGCAATTGCGGCGTGAGGGGAGGATGGCGTAGATGCGTCCGAAATTCGCCGGGGATGTCCCCCGTTTCTTTGATTTGATCGCCTAAGGCAAATCGCGGGGGTCGGGCTCAAATTTATATCGTCAAAGCACGTTGATCCCGCTCCTTGGCGCAATTATGAGTTCGAAAGAATTTCGCAGATCGCCATTCGGCGCGCATTCCCAGCACTTTTTGCCCCAAACGCCGCGTGGATAAACGAGTTTCAAATATTATCGTGAATGGAATGCTTGTGTCGCCGCATCTCGTGCCGAGTTGAATCTGCACAGAATGCGGCAATCAGTTGTCTAGTACCGCGTCGCCCTAGTCGCCGTGTACACCGTCTTCTGCGCAGTAGCAGCAACTGCCGGGTCTACACGGAAAGGCCGGACGGCATCCTGCTCGTAGTCCCAGTAGCCCTTGCGGTTGTAGGTATCGTGCAGCAATT
>JBDTPE010000291.1:0-4439 GCA_039932875.1 Betaproteobacteria bacterium
CCATTGCCTTGCGCTACCGCACCGGAAGAAACCATCAGCGAGTTGCGGCTGAATCGCCCGGGCGAAGTTTCTGGCAGGGAAATGGTTTCGGCGTCGCCATGCGAGGTAACAATCTGAACCGACAACGATCCAAGACCGGCAAGGTCGCTATCGATTACTTGCAGCGTTACTGCAACACTGGTGGGAATGGCGCTCACCGACGTGAGTGCGAATACCGGGCCGAACAACAACTGCCCCAGCGTACCAGCCTGACTTGAGAACGGATTGTCCCCGGCAAACGCGGCGATGCGCCAGTTACCAGCATTGCCATGATGCATCAACATCACGCCACGTCCCGTCAATAGTGCAGGCGCAAAACTGGCGACATCCAGATAGCGCTTCTCCCAGTTGAATTGCAAAGTCGCCAGATCTGTGCCGCACTGCACTTGTATGTCTTTAATAAACAGGCGGATTTGCTTTTGTCGATTCAGGTCCTGAATCACGCCGTCAAGGAAGCGTTGCAGGCCGAGCATGGAAGGGTCAAGCTTTGCTTGCAACATCGCAAGGTTGCCTGACTCGTAGGCGCGAATGAACTCCATCAACTCATCGGCAGGCATGACGCCATCGGTGCAGACGCTGGGCGCTCCCGTGTTTGCTCCCGGACCAGTCGTGGGCTTGTTTGGCTCTGCACCATATGTGATGTTACCGACCATGGTCAGCATGACCAACAATAGTGTCAGGGCCAGTCGGAATCCGCGTTTAATGTTCATGTTTGCCTTGGGCTGCGATGTTGCAGTCGATGGAATATCAGGATTTGCGAGCCGAATGGAGGAGCCAAAAGTGAAAATATCGATCATCACCAATCCATATTGAGTTGCACGCCAAATACGCGCTCGTCGGTGCGTAAATTGATATCGCCGACATTTCGATGCGTTTGACGCAAATAGGCCTTGAACGTATTTTGTAGACCAAACTGCCGCGAAACATCCAATTGCACCGCGTGCGTTGCGAGATTCGGTCCACCGGTGGTTTGTGTGATGGTCGAACCCTGATAGGTCAATGCAAATTGGGCCCAGTCCGGGCGCTGCCCGTTCAAGGTGAGGCCCTGCATGCGCGCCGCAGTTTCGGCACCGGTAAAATCCAGCCGCTGCACCTGCCGCCCGCCGGACAGCATCCAGCCGAACGACCAGGGCACACTGGTGCCGGTGTAATTGCGCCCAAGCTGTGCTTGTACGGCACGCATGGTCGAATCACTCATCGGACTCGCAATATTGGTGACATTGCCGTTCGTATAGTTAACGCTCCCCGTCCACGTCGCAGAACTGTATGAAAATCCACCGGACGTATTTCTATTGCGATTTTGGTTCTGCTGCGCATCTTCGCCAACATTAGCGGTGTTCGCCAGCGTCAGGCCAAAACCGGGCAACACGGTACCAAAGTTGATATTGGCGCGCGTCGTTAACGAGCGCGTTTGGGTTGAGCTGGCGATGATCGGAAACGGTGGTGGTAGCGTCGGATCAGCCGGTGGAGCCAACAGCTGCAGGCCCGCGATCCGGCTGATCGCATCGCGATAGTCTGCGGCCACTGCCAGCCACGAGTTGACCGTCCAGTCAGCGCCCAGATACCACTCCTTAACACCTGGGGGTACCGACTGTGAAAGTGAAACGAATTTAGGATCGATGTCGTGGTATCCACCCCGCAAGCTCCACGTCGCCTGCCTGTAGCCCCCGTCGAACTGTAGAGCATCGCCGCGGCGCGGCAGTTGATAACGCTCGGTAAAACGGCTCAATGCCACCTCCGACGTCATTGACCACGGTCCGCCTTGGTATGACAGTCCGGTCGATATAGCGCGCGTCCCGACCGGTTGCTGGAAAATAGTGGCGGCGCCAAGGCTGTTCTCGGCATCACTGAAGCCCTGGGCCGTCGCGAATGTTTTCCACCCATCCGCTGGCGCGTATTCGACCTTGGTTCCAAACACGTTGCGAAGAAATCTGCTGCGCGCAGGTCTGTTGTCGAGTGCCGTGCGGTCATAAAGCGCCTCCCAACTCTCGGATACGACACCGCCGTAACCTGAGATGGTCCAATCCCCGAGCTGTCGCTGCACATTGATGCCGCGCAATCCGAGCGTCGTGCCCAGTTGCGAAAAATTCAGCGCGGCGTCACCGGCTCCAATCTGGTAACCCGGTCCGGTGCGACCGAACTGCAGAGTGGCAAGTTGGTTCGAGTAGCGCGACAACACGGAACGGTCATTGGTCGCAGTAAGACCAAACTGCAGGCGGCTGACCTGTCCCCCAGGCTCGATCAGCTTTATCTCAGTAGAAACAACGGTCTTGCCGAGCTGACCAGTATTGAGTGGGGTTGCCGTAGGCGGCGCACCCGGTGGTGCAGGCGGAGGTTTGATATCGTTTTGATAACCTTCAGTCGATATCGTGCTGCGCCACTCGAGTTTGCTGCCCCCGTCGTCTGATTTGGAAACGTCTGGCACAACCTGACTTCCCGTTGCGGCGCGCCATGCTCTTAACGCGTCGTCATTGTCTGTGGAAGCCGGGGCCGGTGCGACTGTGACGTCAGGACTTGACTTCGGAACGGACTGCGCCATCGTCGCACATGCCACGAAAGGCACTCCACAAAGCAGCAAGTTCGAAGGTAAACAAGTGATGAATCTGCGCTTTTGAAACATACAACTTCCCCTGATTGCCTGATCAGTACACATTTCGCGAACGAGTTCCGCGAAAACCGAAGTGAGTCGGCGCAGGTGGCAGACAGGTTCAATCTGCGTGAAATAATTGCAGATACCGCAGTCATATTCGGCCGAAATATGAAAAGAACATCATCCAGCGCGTGAATTGCGGTCCATCGTCTTCGACCTGAGACCGGGCGAGGAAACTCAAGCACAAAAACAGTAACTGCCGGCTTGAATTCGGTATGCTCTGGGTTTGCTTGACCGATCTAGATGCCCCTACGTAAACGCACCCTGGCGAAACTGACGGCTCCGCGGCTCAAGAAGCCGTTGGTCCGGGAGCGACTGTTCAAGATGCTCGATGAAGGTGAGCAAGCGGTTTGGATTCAAGGGGCCCCGGGAGCCGGTAAGACTACGTTGGTGGCGAGCTATCTTCAGCAGCGTGGTCTGAAGCCCCTGTGGTTTCAGATTGATAACGACGACCGCGAGCCCTCGACATTTTTCCACTTCCTTGCCGAAGCCAAGGCCGGCCTCTCACCGCGACGATTAGTACTCCCGGCGATTGGCCTGGAAACCCGCGCTGACTGGTTGGGGTTTGCGCGGCGATTTGCCCGCGCCTTGTTTTTGGCCCTGCCTGCGCAGACCGCACTGGTGTTCGACAACGTCCATGAAGGCGGGCCGCTACTCGACGAAATCCTGGCTGTCATGGTCACCGAACTGACGGAGCATCATCGCCTGTTCCTGATTTCCTATCATGTACCACCGGCGCCGTTCGTCAACGCGATCACCAAACGGCAGCTTTCTGTGATCGTCAATGAGGCCTTGTGTTTTGATCGCCTCGAGACGGCTCAATTTGCACAGACGATTGGCCTGTCCGACGGCGAAGACATCAAACGCATTCAGGAATCAGCAGGTGGTTGGGCCGCGGGCGTTGTATTGCTGGCCCACCAACGTGATATGACGCGTTCGTTGGACGCTGAGCTTTCGCCGTCCACCGAAGTGCTGGACTATATTTCTCAACATCTCCTGGCGTGGTTGCCGGCGTCAACCCGGCTAGTCGTGGAGCGGTGTGCGTTCTTTCCGGACTTCGATGTCGGTCTCGCGTGTGTGGCCAGTGGCGAGGCTACAGCCGGTGAGCAGATAGCCCAGTTGCATCGCGAGGGTTTCTTCGTTGAACGACGCGGCACGGGCGCGGGTGCGCTCTATGCGTTGCATAGTCTGCTGGCCGAAGCAGTGCGCAACCGTATCGGTCCGACGGGCAGCGAGGCGAGACGTAGTGCAGAGATCGAGGCAGGAAAGCGATTAGTTATTACCGGGCGGGTAGAGGCCGGCATTGCGCTGCTATTGTCGGCACAAGACTTCGCCGAGGCAGCGCCGTGCATTCTAGATGCAGCCAGGCACATGCTCGCGACCGGGCGCGAAGAGCAACTGGCTAACTGGATCGATTTGCTGCCAGCTACGTTTCGGGCCGAACAACCCTGGCTGGATTATTGGCGTGCCAATGCGGTGGCTGCGTTTGACGAGGTCGAGGCGCGAAAGGTCTTCGAAGTCGTCTACCAGCAGTTCCAATCGCAAAACGACCAGCTCGGCATGATGTTGACGGCCTCCGCAATTATGGCGGTCATCCATTTGAGCTGGCTCAGTTGTAGCGAAATCGATCACTGGGTGAATGCATTTGAAAGCGTCTGGGATCCAGACTTCATGTTTGACAGCCCGGAGGACGAACTACGTGTCGTCATTGGTATGTTTGTGGCGACGGCGCATCGGAGCAGTTTTCATG
>JBDTPE010000292.1:0-4436 GCA_039932875.1 Betaproteobacteria bacterium
ACAGAGGGCGCCTCGCCATCATGGAGTTGTTCAAAATGGATGGTGAAATGGATGAGCTGATCGCACGCCGCGCCACCGGCAAAGAAATTCGCGAGGCCGCAAAGAAAACCGGATTTCGTTCACTTGCGGAGGATGCGGTTGCGCGTGTTCTGGATGGTCAAACCAGCCTGGAAGAGATCTCGCGCATTGTCGATTTGACGGATCGCATCGGCTAATCCAATCAACGTGGCCTCATTTTCATATCGCGCCATTGACGAAGTCGGACAGATCATGTCCGGAAGCATTGATGCGACCAATGCTGTGGATCTGGAGTTGCGGCTGAAGCGACTGGGTCTCGACTTGATCACCTTTGAGTCGATCAAGAAATCTGCATTGATGCGCGCTAGCAAAGTGTCCCGAAAGGAACTGATCACTTTTTGCTTCCATATGGATCAGTTGATGCGCGCCGGTGTGCCCATCCTCGAGGCACTTTCTGACCTGCGGGACACTGTGGATAATCCAGGATTCAGGCAAATCATTGCCAGTATTCTTGAAGATATTGAAGGCGGCCTGAAACTTTCAGACGCGATGGCCAGCCACCCGCAAGCCTTTGATCAAGTTTTCATTGCCTTGATTCGAACCGGCGAGCAGGCCGGACAATTGCCGGAAGTACTTTCCAAGCTATCAGAGAATCTAAAGTGGCAGGATGAGCTTGCCGGACAGGTTCAAAAAGCGATGATGTATCCGATCTTCGCCGGTACGGTGATTTTTGGTGTCGTATTCATGTTGATGATATTCCTCGTGCCGCAACTTGGCGTGACGATGAAGGCGCTTACGCCGAACCCGCCAGCCGCAACGCTGGCATTGATCGCGGTGTCGGCCGTAATGGCCAAGTATTGGTATCTGTTCATTGGCGGTCCCATCGTGATAGCCATCGCACTTTTTATAATGGTGAGAACCAGCGAAGCAGCCAAGTATCGGCTGGATGCGTTGATGTTGAAGTTACCCATAATGGGGCCGCTGATTAACAAGATTATTCTGGCGAGGTTTTCAACTTATTTCGCGCTCATGTATCAATCGGGACTCGCAGTACTGGACTGTATTCATGTTTCGGAAAAAATTGTCGGCAATCGCGTCATTGAGGAAGGTCTTGTGCGCGTTGGCCGCGAAATCAACGAGGGCACCGGCATTACACAAGCATTCATGAATGTTCGGCTGTTTCCACCGCTGGTCTTGCGGATGCTCAAAGTAGGCGAGACCACCGGCGCATTAGATACCTCGCTGCTAAACGTGAGCTATTTTTACAATCGCGAAGTCAAGGAGACGATGGGCAAGTTGCAGGAGTTGATTCAGCCATTGCTCACGGTGATTTTGGGCGGCGTCATGATTGGTATTCTCGTCACAATCTTTCTGCCCATGTACGACGTGATCTCCAAAATCAAGTTTTAGCAGGCAGCCGTGCAAAAACACTTTCTCTATTTGACAAACGACAAACTGGTCGCCCTGATCTGGAAGAGCGGCACCATTGTCGAGCGCGAGGTGTTTGGCTCGACCGAGCTGGGCATGAACGATTTCACACAGTACATATCGCGACACCGAGCGCTATCGACGTACATCATTACCGATCTTATCGAAGAAGATTTTCGTCTCGATACGGTGCCGCACCTGCGCGGTGGTGACATGGATGCGGTGATCGGACGCAAGCTTGCACAACTCTATCGCGCCAGTCCTTTCCGCCACGGCATCGTTCAGGGACGCGAGACTGAGGGGCGCCGGGATGACAAGGTTCTGTATCACGCTGTTACCAACCCGGAAATTCTCAAGCCACTTCTCACTGCCATTGAGCGCGCCGAAATTCCGCTGGAAGGCATCTACTCGTCGGCAGTGCTGTCGGGAAAACTGCTGGACGCGCTTAACTCTTTCTTCCAGCACACATTGCTGGTTACCATCGTTCCGGATTTTGGTTTGCGCCAGACGTATTTCCAGAACAAGCAAATCAAGTTCAGCCGCCTGACGCCAATTATTTTTGACGAGGGACAACCGGCTGGCGACTTGATTGCAGCCGAGACCAGCAGAACCTGGCAATACCTCGATAGCCTGCGATTTTTTGCCACTGGTGAAACGCTGGAAGTTTCCATTCTCTTGCATTCACATGATCGCCAGATGGTTGCGGATGCCATCCGCAATTACCCGCTTATCCAATATCGCTTCCTGGATATCGACGAGGTCGCTACCAAGCTTAAACTCAAGCCCGCGCCGGTTTCGTCCCATGCCGAAGAAGTGCTGGTACATCTGTACGCAGAAGGACATATTGAAAACCAATTTGCGACGCCCGAACAGCGACGTTTCGCGGTCTACAAGCGTGCCCGCGTCGGCCTGTTTGCGCTTACTGCGGGCGTCCTCGCGGTCGGCGCAATCGCAGCGAGTTTCAATCTGTATGAGGCGAGCAGGATCTCGGCGGCAATAGATCAGCGCACTAACACAATGAGGCCGCTGCAAGCAGAGTATCGTACTGTCGTTAACGAAATCAGCAAGCAAACAGCGGCCTCTGAAACGGTCCGGGACGCTAGCGGCTTTTTCATCCATTACATGCGGCCTGCGCCTTCGGCGCCTGGCAATTTCCTGCGCACGTTTTCGCAGGTTTTCACGGAGTTTCCTCGTATACAGCTATTGCAACTGGTTTGGCAACCAGTAAGCGAGCCCTCGGTGACTCCAAACTATGTTGCCTCAGCAACAACCTCCGCAGGGCTACTGCAGTCCGTCACCAAGACTGGCGTTGCGGGCACTGCACCAGGCGCCCCGGGCGCGGCGGTCGCGCCCGGACAGCCGCCAAGCACTGAGCAGGATCCGCTATTGTCAAATGGAAAATTTCAGGCGCTGATCGTGGAGGCGGCAATCAGACCATTCGATGGCAATTACCGGAAGGCCAGCGACGACATCCGAAAATTCGTGTCGCGAATCAATGAGCTGCCTGACATTAGCGCCTCGCTGATGATTGAGCCGCTGGACGTTCGCTCTAGCGCCAGCATCGCCGCGCGCGATAGTGGGCAGCCGGGCGTCGGCGCCGACGCACGCTTTGTTGTAAAACTGGTCCGCAGCCTGAAAGTAGACCGGCAATGATATTTACGCGCGCCGGATTCAAGGCCCTGAAATTTTCCTATGTCGTATTGATCGCGGGGCTGGGGGTGGCCGGCTTTATCGTGACCGGCAGCTATCTATACTGGCAATCGGAAAAGAAAGATGACCAGCAAAGCCAGCGCGCATTGATGGACTTGCGCACAAGGTTGACATCAGCGACGCGTGATCGGGAGGATTTGCGCGGCTCCGAAGATACCTACAAGGAGCTTGTCAACCGTGGCGTATTCATCGCTGAGGAACGGTTTGACCTGATCGAGGCGCTTGCCGCGTTAAAGGCGCGCCATCAATTGGTCACGCTTACTTACGATATCGCGCCCCAACGACCGCTGCGGCTTGCCACCGCGACTACTTATACCGGTGTGGAAATCATGGCGACACGCATCAAGATGAAAATCCAGGCCTTGCATGATGCCGATCTGGTTTCGTTTCTGGATGAGTTTCCGAGGTTGCAGCGCGGCTTCTTTCCACTGGAGCGATGCGTGATAAAGCGTAACGCAGATACCTCCTCGCCCGCCGTGTCGGCGGCCACTCCGGCAGGTGATGAAGCCGCCCCAACTTCGCCAGCCGCACTCGCGGCTGCAGCAACAGCGGCCCGCACGACACTTCTGGCAAAGCTTGATGCCGAATGTTCATTTGAGTGGGTCACGTTACGTGCAAAAGGCGGGACAACGAGCCCAGTCGGCGGTGTTGCCCCGGGCGCGAGGCCATCATGAGAGTCGTGCAGGCATTCGCAGCCCTCATCGTAATTGCCAGCGCGCTCTGCAAGCCCATTACGGGTGCTTGCCAGGGTGCCGTTGCATCCTTGCAAGCGCAGCCCCCTACAGTCAGTTCGGCTACACCAACCATCGACACCGCCAGTCGACTTGATGGGCGACTGTTTTTTTCAGCAGCAGAGCGGCAACGCATGGATCAAGCGCGAAAGCGCGGCATGGTCGTCAATGACGACGGTAATTTTGTTGAGGCGCCGCCGAATGTGCTCAATGGCTTTGTCAAACGCAGTGATGGCAATACCGTGGTGTGGGTGGATGGGAGCGTACGCTGGAATGCGCAGACAGAAGGCGCGCAGAACTTAGTGCCGAGTAACGTTGGGGGGCCAGCTTCATACGTGACCGTGATAAACAATGAATTAATCAAACCAGTTGAAACCAAGTCGACGGCCAAAGCAAGAAAGAACATCAAGCGGCCGGTGAAAAAAATTGTGGCGCCTCGGCTGTTGCTGAAGTGAGGACGCTTTGAAAAGTACCTACTGCCGTAAAAACCGATGTTGCCCCCGCAACGTGAGGGTTTCATTTTGCTACTCATTGTGTTGGCGCTTTTCG
>JBDTPE010000293.1:0-4429 GCA_039932875.1 Betaproteobacteria bacterium
GCCTTTGCTGTTTTCTTCTACCTTTTGCATGTCCGCAAATTCGGCATCGGTATCGAGTCGCTTGATCAGGTTAAGTGCGCCATCGTCGCCCTTGAAAACAATACCGCCATAGCGGGTTTCCTCTGCGCGCACGACGCGTGTCGTAAACGTGGAAACACTCATCGATAAAGTCGCACCTACTTCAGCGCGATTGGAAGTAAACCCGCTGCTGTTGCCGCTCGATTGCATGCGAGCAAAATCAATAACGATGCCGGGTGCAATAGCAATTGCATTAACATTCTTTGATAACTCGTTGAATGCACGCATATTTGTTTGGCTGAGCCCGGAATCCCCCCAGGCGTCGCCCACCTGCCACCAAAGTGGGATTCCCGTCGGCGTAAAGGCTCGTCCCCGCAATGGTCCACGATTTACTTCCTGCGGCACCGTAGGGGCAACTTTAAAATCAGCATATGACGGTTGCATCTGTTCCAGGCTGACAATTTCGCGACCAGCCGCTTTTAGCTGTGCAATAAAGCGTTCATAGGCGGCGTTGGTTAGCGCCTGTAGCGTGGCATCGTCCACGCCCTGCAGGTCAACTTCCATCTTGGCTTTGGCCGTCCCGGTATCACGTCCTGGCATATAGCTGCCGCGTGTAATTGCCTGTGTTTCGTTGTGCGTCACAAACACCACTCGAAAGCCGGCGACGGCGACGCGATTGTTTCGTCCGAACGCATTGACCGATTTTTCGCCAAAGGTGCCACCCATTTTTCCATCAAACCAGTCGGCAGCATTGAGGTCGGGTAAGGTAATTTGCCCAGCAACCGTTGCTGGCGGCGTCGCTGACCCAGTCTCTATCGATGTTGCGGCCGTCACTGGTTCAGACGCAGCAGTCGGGACAACGATTTTTTCTTGTGCCGAAACGGAGCCTGCAGAGATCAGTATGCTTATTGTCAGTGCAATCGACACCAGTAGCGACGAATGGGAAATCATGGGGAAGGTAGTTGACTTAATCACGGTGTGCTCCTTGAATGTTAATTCGAAAATACAGCCCTATAGCTTGGTAGGCAGGATTTACGCGGAAATCAGCTCATTTCGACATTGCGCGCACTCATCCAGGTCTCAATTGGAATTTTAGAGCGTATTTGTGGATGCTAATATCCACTATCCCTGCCCACCCGCAATCGAGCGATAAGCCGTGCCCGAAACCGACAAAAAACTCTCGCTCGAAATTGAAGCGATGTACGCAGAACTCAGGCGTCTGGCCGCAAGCCAGCTTCGTCGCGAGCGTGCCGACCATACCTTGTCGGCAACCGGGCTGGTGAATGAGGCCTACCTCAAGCTATCCGGCTCCCACCTTGAATGGCAGGACAAAAACCATTTTCTAGGCATCGCCGCCAGAGCGATGCGGCAAATTCTGGTCAATCACGCGCTTGCACATCGGGCAGAAAAGCGTGGTGGCGATTGGCTAAAACTGACGTTGACGTCCTCGGAAGCTGAAATGAATGCGCTGCAATCCAAAGAGGATGCCGCGCTCGACGTTGTTGGGCTCAATGACGCGTTGAAAGAATTGGAAACTATCGACCCGCGCCAAGGGCGAATCGTCGAATTGCGCTACTTCGCAGGGCTCTCGATTGAAGACACCGCAACCGCACTGTCGCTGTCTCCGGCAACAATCAAACGCGAGTGGGCGTTGGCACGGCTATACCTGAAACGGGCGTTGCAAGGATGAATCCCAATCCGTCGCTGTGGCTGCGGGCCAAGGAGATCGTTGGCGATGCATTGGACGTGCCGCCAGCCCAGCGTGCAGCGCTGATCGAATCACGCTGTGCCGATGACGAAGCGCTGTTGGCGGAGGTAAAGGCGTTCTTGCACGCCGCGAGCGACACGGCGGAATTCCTCGCCACACCGGCTGGCGTCTTGCCGGACGATGTCGGGTCATCGACCGAATCTGCGGCAAATTTAGCTGGCAAGCATTTCGGCGCATATCACTTGTTGCGCGAGATTGGCCGCGGCGGCATGAGCGTGGTTTACCTTGCCGAGCGGGCCGATGGCGCCTACCAGCAACAGGTTGCGGTGAAACTCATGCTGTCCGCAACCGCGGCGGACGCCGCCAGGCGCGTGGGCCGGGAGCGACAGGCGCTGGCCGCACTCAATCATCCCAATATCGCCAGACTGGTCGACGGCGGCGTGTCCGCCGAGGGTATTCCCTATCTGGTCATGGACTTTGTCGATGGTGAACGCATCGATGACTGGTGCAATAACCACCATCTCGACGTAAGCGCACGTGTGGACATGGCACTTTCGGTCTGTGCTGCTGTGCAGCACGCACACCAGCAACTGATCGTCCATCGGGATATCAAGCCTGCCAATATTTTGATTACGCAGGAAGGTATTGCCAAATTGCTCGATTTCGGCGTCGCGCGTTTGCTCGAGAGTGCGTCAACTTCGGGTCTGACCGATGTTACTCAGGCTGGTGCGCTATTGTTTACACCGCGTTACGCCAGCCCCGAGCAGGTTCGCGGCCTGCCCGCAACCGTGTCGACAGACGTTTACGGCTTGGGTGTTTTACTCTACGAGTTATTGGCCGGCTCCAGTCCGTTCATCAATATCTCCTCGCACGCAGCAACCAATGCGGCTGCCGCGATGCGCGCCGTACTTGAGGATGAATGCCGACCAGCGAGCAAAGTTGCGGAGGAGTTCTCGCCGACCAGGGCCGCCAGCCTTCGCGGAGACCTGGATCTGATCCTGGCCAAAGCCTGTGCACGCGATGTGGCTGAGCGTTATGCGACTGTGGCCCTGCTGGCAGATGATCTGAAACGCTGGCTGCAAAGCGAACCGATTTCGGTCCATCGTCCATCGCTCCTGTATCGGTCGCAGAAGTTCATCTCCCGACATAAGACAGGAACTGCGCTAGCAGTGATTGGCGTCATCGCCGTTTGTGCCGGCATCGTGAGCACGATCTATCAAAAGCAACTCGCCGAGGAGCGATACACGCAGGCCCTGTCGCTGGCTGGCAAAGTCACCACCAAATATTACGATGCGATTGAGTCGCTGCCTGGTTCAACAGCGGTGCGAAAAGAGATGACCGCTGATGGAATACAGTTTTTGGATCAGCTAACGTCCGGCGCCAGGGGTGACCCGACGATACTCGTTGAATTGGCAACCGGCTACCAGCGCCTTGCCGAAGTGATGTTCAACGGCTACGGTCTTCCCAGTGTTGGTGACCGCAAAGGCGCAGATTCGGCCCGGGATCGCGCCGAATTGCTGCTGGCAGAAGTGCTAGCGGTGAATAATCCCGAGCATCACGCCGCGCGCGTACTGCGCGCCCGTCTGAACGCCAATCGAGGTGCGGTATTGGGCATATCCGGTAAAACGGACGAGGCATTGAAACTGTTTGATCAGTCGATTGCAGAATCCAAGGCGGTGCTGATGAAGCGGTCCGACCGCGACGCGCAATTTCAGCTCGCGCGCGCGTACATTAGCGCGGCACAAGCGGCGCTGAGCGGCAAACGCAGTGGCAGGGAATACATCAACGATGCGCGCGCCGAATTCAGACGTTGGGCAGCCACCAACCCGACCGATCCCAACGTTGCGCAATTTGACGCGTTGCTGATTCGTACCGAGTATCGTGAATCGGTGCGTGCCGGTGACTGGGAATCCGCAATCAAGCACAGCGACGCCGAAATCGCACTGCTGGAAGCCGAGATGGTAAAGCTGCCGGACAATGCGGTTTTCTGGCAACACTCGTCGATTGCGCTGCTCAACAGCGGGGTGCTCCTGATTGAACATGGCGATGCCGCGAGTGGTGTTGAACGCATTCGTCGCGCCATGGGGCTGACAGAACGCATCATCGCCAAAGATCCGGTCAATTACGTGGTGCAGGGCGGTCTGGCGCGAATGTACACCCAACTCGGGCGCGGCCTTGCCAAACAAGGGCTTAAAGCCGGGTCACTTGTCGCATTCCAGGAAAGTATCCGTCGCTGGGAGACACTCGCCAAACGGGACCTGGCAAATTATCAGGTCATGCAAATGGGTGAGGCCTACTGGTGCTATTTCACCAGCAATCCGCAACCAGCGAACGCACGCCTGATGGCGCAAGCCCTGGTGAAACACGCTGACAAATTCGCTGATATTTTTGCCAAGCCGCCTGCAACTGAATGGGTCGCTTCGGCGCGAAAGATGCTTGCCAAATAGACCTTACAAGACTGGAAATTACTTGGTTCATCGATGCCAATTTAACGAAATTCACGGGCTGTCTATGCCTGCACGGGAGGCGTATGCGCGAGATGGTGTCATCGTTATCGAAGACTTCGTCCCCACTTCAGATTGTGATTCGCTTAGAACGCGCGCACTTGAACTCGTCGACGCGCACGCACCGCAAGCATCGGGTACTGTCTTTTCCACACGCGACAATCGCCATGCCCGAGACGCCTACTTTGAAGAGTCGGCC
>JBDTPE010000294.1:0-4420 GCA_039932875.1 Betaproteobacteria bacterium
TTTCATTTTCATGACACATCTCCAGGTTCGTTGAATGGATTGCTACGGTGCGTGGAACTCGCCAATGCGTGCGTGTTTGGTAGCACGCAATGCTGCACATCGGCGCCGACGGATTATCGCGGAAATCCAGAATACGCGCTTGGCCACCCTGGTGCTCACTACCTGAGGCAGCCGATTGGCACAATTCACAGAGCTCGCCTGCCTGCGAACTGATTTCAGGATCGCTCCTGCCAGTGAATATTCGCTGCCAATTCGCGCGTCAGTTGTGCAGCCGGGATTTCCTTGCAGCCACTGGCGTTTTGGCCAGACCATAGCGGGGAGAAGTCGCCCGATCCCATACTTTCGGCCTTGGCGCGTAGTGGGGCAATGGCTGCCGTCGCCAATGGAAACTCCGGAGGCGCAGTTGAAATTGGGCCGACTTCGCGCATGACACGATTGACGATGCCACGCGCGGGCTTTCCGGTGAAGAGGTTAGTGAGCGCAGTGTGCCTCGCATCATTGCCCTTGAGGGAGGCGCGATGCGCCGTGCTGGTAGTTACTTCCGGACACAACAGATACGCAGTACCGACCTGCACGCCGGCTGCACCAAGGGCCATCGCTGCGGCGACACCGGCAGCGTCGGCGATGCCACCTGCGGCGATGACCGGCAATGTGACCGCCCGTACAATTTGCGGCAGCAGCGCCATCGTGCCGACCTGAGTGGTGAGGTCGTCCGTCAGAAACATGCCTCGATGGCCGCCAGCTTCAATGCATTGCGCAATGATGGCGTCGACGCCGTTCGCTTCCAGCCAGCACGCCTCGTCAACAGTCGTCGCCGACGAAAGGATTTTTGCTCCCCAAGCGCGTACTCGGGATAGCAACGCAGGCGGCGGTAGGCCGAAGTGAAAACTCACCACCGCTGGCCTGAACTCTTCCAACAGGCTTGCTGCTTCCTCAGTGAACGGCGAGCGGCCGGCCCCTACCGGTATGGCGGTCGCGTCGATGCCATATTCTTTGTAATAGGGCAATAGCGCTGCCCGCCAAGCTGCTTCGCGCTCGCTGCTGGGTGTTGGCGGCACATGGCAGAAGAAGTTCACATTGAACGGCTTGGTGGTTTGCGCGCGAATCAAGTTGAGCTCGGTGCGCATTGCCTCCAGGCTCAACATGGCGCACGGTAGCGATCCCAATCCGCCCGCGTTCGATACCGCAATTGTCAATGCGCTCAGCTGCACGCCCGCCATTGGTGCCTGAATGATTGGCAACTCTATGCCAAGCAGTTGCTTCAGCTTCATGGGTACATTGCCAAGTTTTTTACAGCTCGATTGAGTGCCGTTGTCGCGTGCTCAGCGAATGGGTGTGTAGTTGATCGGCACCCAGATGTAACCCGAGCCAGAGGCACGCAGACGGCCCAAGCCCGGAAACGATAGATGGGTGGCGCCGACCAGCGTGCCCTCACTAGCTGCGATTGCAAACGCCTTCTTGCGCTGTTCTGCCGCAGACTTGCTGTCGCTGTCGAACTTGATCGTGACCGACGGGTTGTCAAACTGCACCGCAGCAATGTGTATCAGATCGCCCCACAACTCCAGCTTTTCGCCTTTGCTTTCGACCACGTAGGTCGCGTGGCCGGGCGTGTGGCCCTTTCGCACCAGGGCTTTGACGCCGGGGATCAGTTCAGTATTGCCGGAGAACGGCTTGTACTTGCCCGCCTTGACATAGGGGTTGATCGACGCCATTGCACCCTTGAACCCGCCCTTGTCGCCCTCGGCAGCTTTGTTCATGTTCGCTTCGCTCAACCAGAAATCAGCGTCGTGCTGGTCGCCGCGCACAATCGCATTGGGGAACGCAAGCTTGTCACCAGCCATCAAGCCGCCAAGGTGGTCACCGTGCATGTGGGTAATGTAGATCTCGTCGATTTGCTCTGGCTCATAACCGGAAGCCTTGAGATTCATGAGCAAATTACCCAGCGTGGGGCCGAATAGTCCTGCAGCGCCGGTATCGACCATCACCAACTTGGTACCGGTGTTGATCAAATAGGTATTTACGGAGGTCTCGACCGGGCTCTTCAGGTAGTACTTTCTCAGCGCCTTCTCGACCTTTTCTGGCGTGGTATTGGTCAATAGTTTGTCCACCGGCAGCGGCACTGTGCCATCGGAGAGCGCAGTGACTTCGAAATCGCCGAGCATTATGCGGTAATAGCCGGGAGCGGACTTTTTTACCATCGGTGCCGCTGCATGCGTCTCCGTGGTCAGAAACATTGATGCCACGAGCGTTGTGGCGACGGCGATGGCGGCAGCGCGAATGCTGGTGCTCATTGGGACTCTCCAGAAAATGATTGGCGTAAAGGGACGGGTTGTGAATTGAAGTGGGCTCATTATATTGTGCCGCCCTGTGGCTTGAGTTTGACCGTCGACAGACTATTGGCGTTGAAATTAAGGGCGAAACCACCTCTCGTCACCTGTAAACTGGTATCTTATTGGTTCTATAGCAGTTGTTTTTGCAGCGGCCGATGCGCCATAATAAATGTACCGAATTGGAGCAGGAATTGTGAAGTCAGTGACTGAAGACAAGGTTGCCGGGAACTCAAACCCCGACACAACGCACATGTATCGCGAGGCGTCCGAAGCTGACGAGGTTGTACAGGCACAGTTTGAGCGCAATCGCCTGAATGTGGAGTCGCTGGGCAACAAGCTGCGTGCTTTGGCGCCGCGCGTGGTGATCACCTGTGCACGCGGTAGTTCTGACCACGCGGCGACCTTCGCGAAATATCTGATCGAGACGCGTACCGGCGTGCTCACTGCTTCCGCGGCGCCTTCGGTCAGTTCGATTTACGGCATTCAGCAGGATCTGCGGCAGTGCCTGTTTCTGGCGATCTCGCAGTCAGGGCGCAGCCCGGACCTGGTCGCAACCGCGGTCGCCGCAAAATCAGCAGGCGCCACCGTCGTAGCGCTGGTGAATGCGGACAACTCGCCATTGGCGGACATCGCCGATGTTTTGCTGCCGCTTTGTGCGGGTCCGGAACATAGCGTTGCGGCAACCAAGTCGTACATTGCCTCGCTCGCCGCCATTATTCACCTTGTCGCAGGTTGGAAGGCAGACAAGCCGCTGATGGATGCATTAAGTGATGCGCCGGAAATGCTCGCGCGCGCCTGGCGGCTCGATTGGAGTCCCGCGCTACCGATGTTGGCGAACACCAATCACCTTTATGTCATTGCGCGCGGCCTTGGCCTCGGCATTGCGCAGGAGGCGGCACTTAAGTGCAAGGAAACCTGCAGCCTGCATGCGGAAGCGTTTAGCGGCGCGGAAGTACGCCACGGACCGCAGGCGCTCTTGCAAGCGAATTTCCCGGCATTGCTGTTTACACAAAATGACGAGACGCGTCCTGACATGGAGACGTTGGCGCGCGATTTGATTGCACGCAATGTAGACGTGCTGTTGGCCGGCAATGCCGTTGCCGGCGCGACACAACTGCCAACTATTGATGCGCATGTGGCCATTCAGCCGCTGTTACTGGCACAAAGTTTTTACAAACTGGCAAACGCGCTGTCGATCGCCAGAGGATGTGACCCGGACAGGCCGCCACACCTTCGCAAGATTACGGAAACGCTCTAATGCTTCAGGCGCTAATCAACGGTCGCGTGTTACTTGATGATGGGCTGGTGACGGACCGTGTCGTTCTGATCGAAGACGGACTAATTGTTGCGGTAGTTGCCCTTGACGACACACGGTGCAAAATGGCCGCAGCCCGCGATCTGGAGGGTGCACTGTTGTTGCCGGGGTTTATCGATATTCAGGTGAATGGCGGCGGCGGCGTTTTGTTCAATGACGCCCCTGACATAGACACCATACGCACCATCGCTGCCGCGCATCGGCAATTCGGCACGACCAGCCTGCTGCCGACATTGATCAGTGATGAGCTGCCCGTGGTGGCTCGCGCCATCGACGCTATTGCGGCAGCGATCTCGGTCAAGGTGCCCGGCGTTATTGGCATCCATATCGAGGGGCCGTACTTGAACACGGCCCGAAAAGGCACCCACGACGCGAGCAAATTTCGTACATTGGACAACGAAGCGGTGGCGCTACTGTCTTCGCTCAAGAATGGCAGCACGTTGGTCACGCTGGCTCCTGAGATGACGGCGCCGGAAATGATTGCGTCGTTGGTCGCAAACGGTGTGGTGGTATCCGCCGGCCATACCAATGCCACCTATGCCGAGATCGTGAGCTCGCTTGGCCGCGGTCTGACCGGTTTCACGCATTTATTCAACGCCATGTCACCATTAACCAGCCGCGAGCCGGGCGTGGTTGGCGCAGCGTTACTCGACCAAAACAGTTGGTGCGGCATTATTGTCGATGGACACCATGTGTCGCCCGAAGCGCTGAAGATTGCGCTGCGTTGCAAGGGCTTTGATCGTTTCATGCTGGTCACCGACGCGATGTCGAGTGT
>JBDTPE010000295.1:0-4397 GCA_039932875.1 Betaproteobacteria bacterium
GGGTGTGCTGCTTATGAAAAAAATCATTTGCTACTGTCGCGCGCGCGGCACCGCTGTACTCACAGGCGCGGTGTTGCGCGGATCGATACCTGTGCAACAAATACTTCTGATCGCTGCCGGGGTGACGCTGTGCCTGATGGCGCTGTATCTCGCAGGCCTGTCGCCATTGATGCGCAGCCTGGAATCAGTCGGGGCAGTGTTGTGGCGGCAGGTGCAGCCGCTGGCACAGCGCATGCTTCCCGTTGACCGGATTCACAAGGCATTCGGACTCGGTATGGTATGGGGTTGGCTGCCCTGCGGCATGGTGTATGCCGCCCTGCTATTGGCTTTCAGCACAGGCGGACCGGGGCAAGGCGCATTGGTGATGCTCGCGTTTGGCCTGGGCACGCTGCCCAATCTGCTCTTACTGAGCGGGTTGAGCCAGCATTTGCGCTCAAAGTTGAAAATGCGCGGCGCACGGCTGGCCGTGGCAGCAATGCTTGCGGTAGTTGGGTTGTATGGTGTTTTCCATGGAGTCCAACAAGGTGCAGCGGCGGCCGAAGGCTTTTTTTGCCGGGTTGCACCCGGATGGTTTTCCCGCTGAAGGTGCTTGGTGCATTGTGAATGCAACGTCCGATCTTGGAAGCACGTAGCCATGGCGCACCGGATACGCCCGCAGCGAGACGGGAAGTGCGCAAACTATAGGGGTCGGCCAGCGTTCCGAAATATTCTGACCAGTTGCGCTTGAGGTTGCAGCAGGTCCGCCAGGGTATGGCCGTCCAGCACTTCCAGAAAAGCGCTCAGCGCGCGTTCCAGAATGCCGCTCAACCGGCAAACGGCCGCGATGGAGCAATTCCCGTCCCGCTCCGGAAAGCACTCGACCAGAGCGAAATCGTCTTCGGCGCCACGTACCACTTCGCCAATGTTGATCTGCCGCGGCGCGCGCGCCAGCCGCATACCCCCGCCCTTGCCGCGCGTCGTCTCCACGTAACCCTGTTTAGCCAGATGGTGTACGACTTTCATCAGATGATTTTCCGAGATGCTGTAGGCGGCTGCGATGTCGGCGATCGTCGCCAGGCGATCCACACTTGTGCGTGCGCCGAGGTACATCAGCGTGCGCAGCGTGTAATCGGTGAAGACGGTCAGTCGCATAGTGGCTTAGTCCCACGCTGATCGATCCGGCTTCCCGGACGTCCTTGGCGAGAGAATTGATGTTCATCATAGACCAGCCACGGTAAAGATAGATTGAAGATACATCTTTGCTTGATCTAGATCAAAGTGGTTCGGTGCCAGCCGCCTAGAATCGTCTGCGTAACACGGTCACGCGAGGCGAGTAATGGCATCGGAAAAGTACCAACAATGGTCAGTGGTGACGGCAAGCACGATTGCATTCACAGTCTGCTTCATGGTGTGGATGATGTTCGCTGTCATCGGCATTCCGATCAAGCAGTCCCTGGGACTCAACGAAACCCAGTTTGGCGTTCTCATCGCGATGCCGGTGCTTACCGGGTCGCTGATCCGCGTGCCGCTGGGCATCTGGACCGATCGCTTCGGCGGGCGCATCGTGTTCTTCATACTGATGTTGTCCACGGTGATTCCGATCTGGATGATTTCCTGGGGTACCGAGTTCTGGCATTTCCTGGTGACGGGACTATTCGTCGGTGTGGCCGGCGGCTCGTTTACCGTCGGCATTGCCTACTGCGCCCGCTGGTTTCCCAAGAATCGCCAGGGTCTCGCCATGGGGATATTCGGCATGGGCAATACCGGGGCGGCAGTGACCAAGCTTGTCGCGCCGACAATCGTTGTGGCGTATGGCTGGACGATGGTGCCCAAAGTCTATGCCGTGCTGATGACGATCACGGCGGTGGCGTTCTGGTTCTTTACCTTTACCAATGAGGCGCATACGGCAGACGCAGCTCAGGTGACGGTAAAGGAACAGTTGATGGCGCTGAAGGATCCCAAGGTGTGGCGCTATAGCCAGTACTACTCCATCGTGTTTGGCGGCTATGTGGCGCTGTCGCTATGGATGACCAAGTACTACATATCCGAGTATGGCTTTGACATCCGGCTCGCCGCCTTGCTCGCTGCGGGTTTCAGCATACCCGGCGGTCTGCTGCGTGCCATTGGCGGCTGGTTTTCCGACAAATATGGCGCGCACACCATTACCTGGTGGGTACTGTGGGTGGGACTCGTGTGCCTGTTCTTTCTGTCCTACCCGCAGACGGACTTCACCATACACACGGTGTCGGGGCCGAAGAATTTTCATATTGGCCTGAGTCCGACGCTGTTCACCATCATCATGTTCACCATGGGAACGGCCTTTGCGATAGGCAAGGCCTCGGTATTCAAATACATCTCGGATGACTACCCGCAAAACATAGGCGTGGTGTCCGGCGTAGTGGGTCTGGCGGGCGGACTCGGCGGCTTCGTCCTGCCCATCATGTTCGGCGCGCTGGTCGATTTGACCGGCGTGCGCTCCTCGGCATTCATGCTGATGTTCGGCATCGTGTGGGTGTCGCTGATGTGGATGTACTTCGCCGAAGTGCGCCCCATGAGCCTTACCGAAGCAAACAAGCATCCCGCGCCCGCCCGCAATATCCTGACACAGGTGTAACCATGAATAGTGCCCAACAATCCGCTGCTGCAGTTTCCAAAGCAACCACCGCCAGTGGCGGTGCGGACATAGAAAAGTGGGATGCTGAAGACAACGCATTCTGGGAGTCGCAGGGCAAACGCATCGCCTACCGCAATCTATGGATATCAATTCCTGCGCTGCTATGCGGTTTCGCGGTGTGGGGCATGTGGGGCATCATCGCCGTGCAGATGCTCAACCTCGGCTTTCCGTTCAGCCAGGCCGAGTTGTTCACATTGACCGCGATCGCGGGAATTTCCGGCGCGACCATGCGCATCCCGGCGTCCTTCCTGATCCGCCTGGCCGGCGGGCGCAACACCATTTTTCTGACGACTTCAATGCTGCTCGCGCCGGCCATCGGCACGGGTATCGTGCTGCAACACCCTGAATGGCCGCTGTGGTCATTCCAGTTGATGGCACTGTGGTCGGGTGTGGGCGGCGGCAACTTTGCCAGTTCAATGTCCAATATCAGCACCTTCTTTCCGAAGCGGCTACAGGGTACGGCGCTTGGGCTGAACGCGGGTCTGGGCAATTTCGGCGTGACCAGCATGCAGGTGATCATTCCGCTGGTGATGACGGCAGGCATTCTTGGCACGCTCGGCGGCGCGCCGATGACGCTGATAAAGGAGAGTGGCTGGATCTTCGGCAAAATCCCCGCCGGCACCTTGACATGGATTCAGAACGCCGGTTTCGCGTGGGTGTTGTCGCTGGTACCGCTGGGTGCGCTCTGCTGGTTCGGCATGAACAACCTGAAGACCGTGTCGCCAAACACCGGCAACCCGGTGATGGCGTTTGCCAAGATCACTTATCTGTACACGCTGGCGTTCGTCCCGTCGATCATCATGCTCTACCTGTACCTGCCGGCGCCGACGGGTCTGGGGGTGCTCAACATGTGGGTCGCGATCCCGCTCGACATCATCGCGGCGCTGATGATGATGAAGCTCGCCGCCTTCGGCACCATGTAGGAGGGCGTGACCAAGCAGTTCGAGATTTTCCGCAACAAACATACGTGGTCGATGACGATCCTCTACATCGTCACCTTCGGCTCGTTCATCGGGTTCTCGATGGCGCTGCCGCTGTCGATGAAAGTCATCTTCGACGTCATTCACGTGCCCGACGTGAACGGTGTGATGCAACACACGCAGAGTAACCCGAACGCGGTGCCGGTGCTCGCCTATGCATGGATAGGCCCGTTCGTCGGCGCGTTGATCCGACCGCTCGGAGGCTGGATATCGGACAAGATCGGCGGCTCCATCGTCACGCAATGGGTGTCGGCGGTGATGGTCGCGGCGTCAGTGGCAGTGGGCTATGTAATGATGAAGGCCTACCATTCGGCGACGCCTGAGGAATACTTCTTCGTCTTTCTGGCTCTGTTCGTGGTGCTGTTTGCCGCCACCGGCATCGGCAACGGCTCGACCTTCCGCACAATTGGCGTGATTTTCGACCGCACACAGGCGGGCCCGGTGCTGGGTTGGACATCGGCAGTCGCCGCCTACGGCGCTTTCATCGCGCCGGTGGTGATCGGCCAGCAGATCAAGCTGGGGACTCCAGAAATGGCGATGTACGGCTTCGCCATTTTCTATGCGTTGTGTCTGGTGCTGAACTGGTGGTTCTACCTGCGCGCCAATGCGGACATCAAGAATCCATGATCCCTGTAGCCCAATCACAAAAATATCAATTTAAACAGATATTTACGATCATACATCGAATAGATAACCAGGAGCGCAGGCATGAGTCATTTTCTTGATCGATTGAATTACTTTGCCCAACCGCGTGAATCCTTTTC
>JBDTPE010000296.1:0-4388 GCA_039932875.1 Betaproteobacteria bacterium
TGGCGATGATCAATCACTACTGTTTTGCGGGCAAGGCTACTTTTCGTGACCGGTTTCGTGTGTTGGTCGCAGGCGGTGGCACCGGCGACACAACAATATTTCTGGCCGAGCAATTGCGTGATACCGATGCCGAAATTGTCCATCTGGATTTCAGTAGTGCGAGTCTGGCGGTTGCGCAGGAACGCGCCGCCATTCGCGGACTGCAAAATATCCGGTGGATTCACGAGTCCCTGCTAAATCTTCCGGATCTTGATGTGGGGATGTTTGACTACATCAACTGCGTCGGCGTGCTCCATCACCTGGCAGATCCTGATGCGGGTCTCAACGCCCTACTCGCGGTATTGAAAGGCAACGGCGCCATGGGGGTGATGGTCTATGCCGCATATGGACGAACCGGCGTGTATCAAATGCAGTCGTTGATGCGGTTGATCAATGCCAGCGAATCCACGCACAGTCAACAGATAGGAAACGCACATCAGATTCTGAACTGCCTCCCGCCGACCAACTGGTTCAAACGTGGTGAGGCGCTGTACGGCGATCACCGCAATGGCGACGCAGGTATTTACGATTTGCTGCTGCACTCGCAGGATCGCGCTTACACAGTGGGCCAATTGTACGATTGGCTGGTGGACACACACGAACTGAATATCGAGTTCACAGACGTCGAGCGGGGAAGGTCATCGTATTTGCCGCATTTAGTGATGGGAAATAGCCGGCCGGAAGTGCTGAAAACAATTCGCGCAATGCCTACACGCAAGCAGTATGAGATAGCCGAACTGTTCCATGGTCGTGTACAGATGCATTCGTTTTACCTCACACGTTCGGCGGCCGCCAAGGCAATCTACGGCGACCCTGATTGCATCCCGTTTCTTTTCCACGAGCCCGTCACCGGACCAGAACTTGCCGACGTTTTTGCCAGAAGCCAAGGGCAACCATTCGTGCTCGACCACGCGCATACCGGTGTTTCGATCACCATCAATCCCGGCAGATTCGGGCCAGCGATCTTGCGCCACATCGATGGACGGAACAGCTTTCGCAAGATTTTCACATTGGTGCGGCGAGACCCGACATTTCGCACGTTGGCACCACGAGATGAAGTTTTGTTTGCCGACTTCAAAGAGATATATGAAACGCTCAATGCGCTTGAGCGGATGTTGCTACGTAGCGCCTGAGCCAAGAAAATGAACGCACCGACTGTAACGGATTGCTGAATTTCGCACTTGTTTCAGAGCGCCGCCGTACTTTCTTGATGGCTCTTCTCAAGGTGCGCGAAATCGTTACCAACTAACCGATTCGTAGAACGCCAGTTGGCGCGCATTACGGACATGAAATGCTTGAAAAGGCGCGCCAGTACTAGTGTTTCGCTACCACAGCGGGATTGCGCCAGTCTCGGCTTACGCCGAACCTGTCATCGCTTAGTCAAGCCTAAAACAAGCACTCATAGAGCCTTCTCCGCCAGAACAAAAAAGCCCCTTTCGGGGCTGTTTTGTTCTGGCGGAGAAGGCGGGATTCGAACCCGCGGTAGGCTATTAACCTACGCACGCTTTCCAGGCGTGTGACTTAAACCGCTCATCCACCTCTCCAGCAAGGGGCGAATGATAAACGACTGGGCGCTTTCACGCAATCATCTAGCCTCTTGGGACTGTCAACACGCTGCGCATTTCTGATTGACAATTGTGAGCGTGGCGCCAAGAATGCACAACACCTTAGGGCAAACCAACAAAAAATAGGGGAGCGGCCATTAAGTGGAAACCACCTTGCCTCCAAGAGTAGGGCCTGCGGCATCATTTACTGACCGCGACATAAGCGAGGCGTTGCACGCCAGCAACATGTTTGCATCCGCGACTGCAGATGAGTTGCTGGTGCTGTCTTCATCGTGCCGAGTTGAAAACTTGCCGACTGGGGCCGTCATTCTTCAGGAGGGTGACAGCGCGGATGACCTTTATCTGTTGCTGGCCGGCGAGTTGCTGGTCTATACCCACGACGACCTCGGCAACGAATTACCGCTGGCACGGTTCTCGGAGGCGTATCGATTTGTCGGCGAGCAGGCGTTTCTCGCCGCCCACCGGGCAAGGCGTTCCGCGAGTGAACTTGACTGCGCTAAAAAGTAAGAGTGGTCTGGTGCGCATTTGGCGCGCATTTTTCTATTCCATGGCGGGATTTTCGGCTGCGTTCAAACACGAGCACGCCTTTCGCCAGGAATTGTTTTTGGCGATCCTGCTGCTGCCGGTCGCGTTGTTACTGCCACTGACCTTAGGGGAAAAATCGCTGCTCATTGCCACATTGCTGCTGGTGCTAGTCGTTGAGTTGCTCAATTCAGCCATCGAAGCGGTGGTGGATCGCGTGAGTACCGACATTCACGACTTGTCCAAGCGCGCCAAGGACCTCGGCAGCGCGGCCGTGTTCTTGAGCTGCACAATCGTCGTGGTTGTGTGGGGTGGTGTGGCCGGGCCTGTTATCGTTAGACTGTTGACGTCATTGAGGTAGCTTCAAAACGCCCGCAGTGAAGCCATACATTTTCTCGCTATGAGGGTTTCTACGCAGGGCTTCCGAGCGCGCGGCTTGCTGATCACTGCGCAATTGCGCTTGAATTTCCGAGAGTATCCACCACGCCTCCGCCGTGTCCCAGCCGGTTGCCAATTGAGCTTCGATCAGTGGTCTGGCACGCTCAGGCATGCCAGACATGATCCATGCCTTGGCCAGAGCAATAGCCGACTCGCCATAGGGACGAGTCTGGTAATTCTTCTGGGCGAGCGCCAACGCCTGTACAGCGTCAGCCTGGTTTTTCAGGAAATGGTCAAGCGCATGCCCAGCGGCGGCCTCTGGAAACGTGCGTAGGCGCTCGGTGTAGATGCTGCGCGCTTGAGCCGTCAGTTTGTTTGCCTGCTCGGCATTGCCAAGCTGGTGCTCGATCTTCGCCAGTGCATCCATGAACTCAGGGCTGCCAGTGCGCTTGATTACGCTTTCGTAAATGCGCTTGGCCTCTGCAATGTTGCCATTGAGTACATGAACTTCCGCGATATGTTCGTCAATCAGCCACCAACCTTCGAGTGCATCTTCGGCGAGACGATACATTGCCAGTGCTTCGTCGAATCGTCCGCGCTCCAATGCCAGCAGTCCTCGTTGCAGCTTGAGCCACGCGCGCATCGTCGGCGAACTGCCGTGGTAGCGGCGTTCAGCGGCTTCCAGTAGTGCGGCGGCTTCTCCGGGGCCGCCTACCCATTTCTTCAGCAACCCGAGTCGCACATAATGCGGCGCGATACCCACATCGTTCACCAGGTCGCGGTAGGTACGCTCAGCATCGCGGTAGCGACCCGAATACAAGGCAATGTCGGCACGCAGCGCGGCCAACTCGCTTGCCTCGGCGATTGCACCACAGCCATCGAGCACGGCACTGGCTTGCTTCAACCGGTGCAAGGTGTAATGCAAGCGTGCCTGTGCCATGCACTGGCTAGCCGATAGCTTGGACTCGCTTGTCAAACTTGCCAACAATGCTTCGGCCTTGGCGTAGTCATCGTAGTTGCCGGTCAGCCGTGCGCGCTCCTGGTAGAGCGAAACTACCTCAAGCGGAATGAGGGTGTTGTCGGGTTGGCGTAGTTTGAGGCTCAGGCCGTGCTCTATCGCCGCGTTCAGCTTGGCCACCTCAGCGGCGTAAGCTGGTTTTACCACTTGCGCGGTTGGCGCGGAGGCGGGTGCACTATCAGAATTTGTCTTTCCGCACCCGCCAACCAGAAAAACAGTCAACAGGCCCGGTAAAACACCGAGCCTGAACCGCTTACGGATCACGGCTGTGCAGCGCGCATATGAGGGAACGTTGCCGGTGAGACCACGCCCGTTTCGTCGCGTGGCGGATTGATGACGCCAACCAGCGTGTTAATAGTGTGTGGCGGCGAGGGGCCGGAGACTCGAAGGAGAGCCGCTGCCAGCAAACGGTCAACGACGGGATCGTCAAAACCACGACCATTCGGCCAGCTCGCGGCAGCGTTCAGATCATAGGTAATCACGTCAGGCAAGACAACCGGCGCCGCCTGTGCGACGCAGGTAGAAATATCGACCTGCGCATTGCTCGATGGCGGCGTTACCATTTCGGTGGAACACGGCGTGAGTCCGAGTGCCCGCAACGCCGGGCCGATTTTGTAATGAATGTTTCCAAGTGAGTTCGACTGGGGGCCCACAGTCAGCAAGCCTGCAAAGTCGCGGGCGTCGTTGGCCGGATCGCCGCGATTGAGCGCATCGCGCTGATCATTGAATCCGTTCGCTGCGTTGCCAGGATTAAGCAACGCGCCACTCGGTGCGGTTGGTGTTGTGGCCGTATCGCGAGACAGCAGCGCGGTCGCAAGTGCGGGCTCACCGGTACGATCAACACGAACGTAGCGGTCCTTGGTCGC
>JBDTPE010000297.1:0-4371 GCA_039932875.1 Betaproteobacteria bacterium
TGAAAGATCAGATTGTCCAAGCGGTAATCGCCATGAACGATCGACGTTTCTTCTCCCGGCGGTATATGTAACGGCAGCCATTCGATGAGCTTATCCATCGATTCGATTTTCTCGGTCTCCGACGCGTGGTATTGCTTGGTCCATCGCCCAATCTGCCGTTCGAAATAATTGCCGGCTTTGCCGAAATCGGCGAGCCCAATGGCCGCAAAATCCACTTGATGCAAGCGCGCGATGGTGCTGTTCAATGCATCAAAGATCTCGGCACGCCCGGTATTTGTCATGCCGGGTAGTGCCGGGTTCCACAGTACCCGACCGTCGACAAATTCCATGATGAAAAATGCACGACCGATGATCGATTCGTCCTCGCAAAGCGCCATCATTTTTGCCACTGGCATGTCGGCTTTGCGCAGCGCCGCCATTACCTGGAACTCGCGCTCAATGGCATGTGCTGAGGGCAGCAATTTGGCAACTGGACCGGGCTTGGAGCGCATTACGTAGGTCATCGCCGGTGTGATGAGTTTGAAGGTCGGGTTGGATTGACCACCTTTGAATTGTTCGATGCTGAGTGGCCCGTGAAACCCTTCCACATTTGCAGTCATCCATGCTGCGAGCGCGTCGATGGGGAATTGTTGGCGCGACGATACCGGCATAGTGCCGGAGAAATGTTCAAAGCCTGTTTCAGACATTTTCTTGTTCCCAGTTTTTGCGGCGGGACTTTGTGTACTGCTCAAACAGCACTTCCATCGTCGTTTGCCGATTTTCAGGCTGCAGCCAGTCGAGTGGCGAGAGATTTATCATACGCAGGACGATGTCCAATTTTTCTTCGCCGAGGTCGATCACATTGATGCACGCTGGGCTCTGTTCAAAAGCACCCAGCAAGCGTCGTTGGCCGGTCAGCAAGTATGAAAGAATCGCGCGATTGACGCCGCCGTGCAACACCAGCAGCAAAACATCCCAGGATTTGTCGGCGCGGATGGCATCGATTTCTGGAATCACCCGATCCAGCATGCCGCCTACGGTTTCGCCACCGAGAAATTGCGCGTCCTCATCGACGACGCCGTCGGTGACAGCAGTAAAAGCGTGCAGCAGGTCTTTCTCGGCAATCGATGCGAGTCGGCCACCGCGTATTTCCTGTAGGCCTGGTCGTTGCAGCGGCGACGCGTCTTGGCCGGTCACGGTCAGCACATGTCGCGCCGTCTGCTCAGTTCGTGCAAGGCCGCTGGTGATGACGCGATCAAACTGTACAGCGTGATCGGCGAACAGCTTGCCGGCAGCGCGCGCCTGCTCAATGCCAAGCTCATTCAGCGGGACTGTTTCTGGTGGCACCGGTTTTCCGTCGGCTGCGAAATAACTCACGCTGCCGTGGCGCATCAAATAGAGGCGGCGCCGGGTGCCGACATGGGCGGCGGCGCTAAGCACGGACATTGAAGGGGATCTTGCCCATCAGTAGCTGGGCGTACATCACCCAGTCGGCTATGAATGAATAGAGCGGATAGGTAAAGGTTGCCGGTCTGTTTTTCTCGAAGAAATAATGACCAATCCATGCGAAGCCGTAGCCGACGACCGGTATCGCGGCAAACCACCAAGCGTTTTTGGTGATGAGCGCCAGTGCGAGCGAGACCAATACCAAGGTGCTGCCGATGAAATGCAGGACGCGGCAGGTGGGATTGCGATGCTCGGAAAGGTAGTAAGGGTAAAAATCGTGGAATGTCTTATATTGCTTTTCCAAACCCATCTCCTTTAAGCACAATCACTCGCGAAAACTGCTATCTATTCTATCGAGTTTTCGCAATAGTCCTGGCCACGCGAGATTGCCACCCAGGCCCCTGGTGACTGCCTTTGCCTGTGCTTGAGCGCCGTCCAGAATTGGTTGCGGAATTGGGATCAATTCGCCGCCGCCGGCCTGCGCACGAACCTGAATCATGCAGGTGGTCTCAAAAATGTACATCGCCTGGAACGCATCGGCGATGGTTTCACCAACTGTCAGCAGCCCGTGATTGCGCAGCATGAAAAATATCTTGTCGCCTAGATCGCTAACCAGTCGCGGCTTCTCGTCATCATTCAATGCGACACCTTCGTAGCTGTGATAGGCGAGACTCGCCAATACAAAGATCGATTGCTGCGAAATCGGCAGCACGCCGTTTTTTTGCGCCGAGACTGCGATGCCGTTGGGAGTATGCACATGCAGCACGCATTTTGCATCGTGGCGTGCGGCGTGGATGGCACTATGAATGGTGAAGCCTGCGGGATTCACCGGGAACGGATTGTCAGCGTCAATCTTGTTGCCGCCGAGATCAATCTTCACGAGGCTCGACGCGGTGATTTCTGCGAACATCAAGCCGTAGGGGTTGATAAGAAATTGATTCTCCACTCCGGGAATTTTGGCGGTGATGTGCGTGTATACAAGGTCATCCCATCCGTACTGCGCCACCAGCCGATAGCAGGCCGCGAGGTCCACGCGTGTTTGCCATTCCTCACTGCTAACATTGTTCTTGAGTCCTGCGATGGACATGCTGGCGGTTGCATTCATGGTGTGCCTCGCAATAGAAATGATTGATGAATAAATACTGAAACACTAGCGTTGGCGAGCCTTCAAGGGCATTTATACGCCGAAAGCCCCGCCAAATGGCGATCTGCGTGTTTTGGTTGTCTATGCGCTCACCACACGCAGGGCCCGATCTGAAAAGCTCAGCGTTACCGAGTTGCCTGATGCGTGAATTTCACCACCCGGTTGATGCGACTGATCGACGATCAATTCGGTTCCGCTCGCGTCAACCCGATATCGCACGAACTCACCCAGAAATTCGCGATCCAGTATTTGGCCCGTCACATTGAATGGGTGCGTTGCGGTGACCGGGTGTGACGACGAACTGATGCTGATCGTGTGCGGGCGCAATGCCATCGCCGCGCGAGACTGAGAAGTGATTGGCGTATTCGCAGGCAGCAAAATGTTGCCCAGCAGTTTGGAGGAAAATGTTGTGCCGCCTTGCGTTTGTTCGATATCGCCTTCGATGAAATTTATGGTGCCGACAAAGTTGGCAACGAAGCGATTCACAGGTGCGTCGTAGAGCTCCATCGGCGTGCCGATTTGCTGGATCACGCCTTGATCCATGACTGCAATGCGGTCGCAGGTGGTGAGCGCTTCTTCCTGATCGTGGGTGACGAAAATGGTGGTGATGCCGAGGCGCCGTTGCAGCGATTTGAGTTCCTGCCGCATTTGTACCCGCAGTTTTGCGTCAAGATTGGAGAGTGGCTCGTCGAGTAACAGTACTTTTGGTTCGATGGCTAGTGTGCGCGCAAGGGCAACGCGCTGCTGTTGTCCGCCTGAGAGCTGATTGGGTCGCCGTTGTGCAAATTCGCTCAGACCGACAAGCGCCAATACATCTTTTACTTTCCTCACAATTTCGGCGCGCGGCAATTTGCGTTCTTCAAGGCCAAAAGCGACGTTCTTTTCCACGGTCATATGTGGCCACAACGCATAGTTCTGGAACACCATGCCAATGTTGCGTTTCCACGGCGGCATCTGGGTGATTTCCTCACCATCAACCGTAATCAATCCGCTCTGCGCGAAGTTGAAGCCTGCGATCAGCCGCAGAAGCGTCGATTTTCCCGAGCCTGAAGGACCAAGCAGTGCGAAGAACTCACCGGGCTCAATGCTAAGTGTGATGTCTTTGAGCACCTGCGTGTTGCCATAAGCGAGCGCGATGTTTTTGCAGTCAACCCGTACCGGTTTCATGGATTACTCCAGTTTGACGCCGCCTGAATGGGCGGCTGTTTGCGACGCACGGCTCGATATGATCCGGTGCGAAAAATAGGTTCCGAACGCAACGATGATGACTGCCAGCACGCCAAGCGCGGCACCCGGCCCACGCCCGGCAATGGACTGCATGTAAAGATAAATTCCGTAGGACATGGGGGCGTCGGACTGGGTGGTTGTCAGCATGATGGTCGCTGATAGCTCGACCGCAGCGGTGATAAAGCTGGTGACAAAGCCGGCGAGTATGCCGCCGGCCATCAGCGGCACAACGATACGCCGTATGGTGTGCTGCCTGGTTGCGCCGAGATTTTCTGCCGCCTCTTCAAGTGACACGGAAACCTGCTGCAGCGCCGCCATACAGGAGCGCAAGGCGTAGGGCAGCCTGCGGATTGCATAGGCAATAGCGATCATGATCCAAAGTGAAGTAACCGGATCACTAATGCCCGGCAGTGTCATGCCTTTGAATGTGCGCAGATAGCCAATCGCCAATACGATGCCGGGAATCGCAAGCGCGGCAGAGGCCATGAAATCCAGCGCCTGTCGCCCCGGCACATTGGTACGCAGGATCAGGTAGGCGATGGCCGTGCCGAGTACCACGTCCAGAAGTGCAGCCA
>JBDTPE010000298.1:0-4368 GCA_039932875.1 Betaproteobacteria bacterium
ACATCTGCGGCAAACTGGCGCACATTTTCAGTGTGAAAATTGCCCGGCGCGTAACCGGTTGGCATATCCCATTTTGTTTGTGCATTCGCTACTGACGCAGTAGCAGCAATTCCCAAAGCAGCACACATTGCTGTGAAACGATTCATGTGACCCCCCGATGAACTGATAAAGAAGTGGATGAAGACATTACAGCCATGCAAACGCTCACACAGCCCAATTGATGTGAAATCGCCAAGCCGCCAAAGTATCAATACCCTGATGAATGGTCAACAGCTTATCGACGTATGATTGATGAATCCTTTACACATCGAAAAAAGGCATCGGCATCGCGATGAATAAATGGCAATTCTGGATCGACCGCGGCGGCACCTTCACGGATATCGTGGCCAAACACCCGGACGGCTCGCTGCTGACGCATAAACTGCTTTCCGAAAATCCGGGGCAGTATCGCGACGCCGCCGTAGCCGGCATTCGTCACATGCTGTCGTTGGCGGCGGAGGTGCGGATTCCGGTCGATCAGATCGAGGCCGTAAAGATGGGCACGACGGTTGCCACCAACGCCTTGCTCGAACGCAAAGGCGAGCCGACGGTGCTATTCATCACCAAAGGTTTCAGGGATCAGTTGCGCATCGGCTATCAAAATCGTCCGCGTATTTTTGACCGTCACATCAAGCTGCCGGAGTTGCTCTATTCCGAGGTTGTGGCAGTTGAGGAGCGCATCGGTGCACGCGGGGAGGTAGTCACACCGCTTGATGAAATCGGCGCGAAAAATAACCTGCAGGCCGCGTGGAATAAGGGTTTCCGGGCAATCGCCATCGTCTTCATGCACGGCTACCGCTATCACGAGCATGAGCTGCGTGTCGCTAAATTGGCACAGGAAACCGGTTTTACGCAGATATCGGTTTCCCATCAGGCTAGCCCGCTGATGAAGATCGTCTCCCGTGGCGACACTACCGTCGTGGATGCATACCTGTCGCCGATACTGCGACGCTATGTGGAGCAGGTGGCGGGCGAATTGCCGGGCTGCAAAGTCATGTTTATGCAAAGCCACGGTGGCCTCACCGATGCAGCCAAATTCCAGGGCAAGGACTCCATCCTGTCCGGCCCTGCAGGCGGCATCATCGGCATGGTACGTACCGCAGCCGTGGCGGGCTTCGACAAGATTATTGGCTTCGACATGGGGGGCACTTCAACCGATGTGTCCCACTACGCGGGCGAACTTGAACGCGAATTCGAAACGCAGGTTGCTGGGGTGCGCATGCGCGCGCCGATGATGGCGATCCACACCATCGCGGCAGGCGGCGGCTCGATTCTGCATTTTGATGGGCAACGCTATCGGGTTGGGCCCGATTCGGCGGGCGCCAATCCGGGCCCAGCTTGCTATCGGCGTGGCGGACCACTGACCGTCACTGATTGCAATGTCATGCTCGGCAAAATTCAGCCCGGCCATTTTCCAAGCGTCTTCGGTCCGAACGGCGACGAACCGCTCGACGCTGAAATTGTCAGGCAGAAATTTACGGCCCTCGCGTCGACTATCGAGGAGATAACACGAGAAAAGCAATCACCCGAACAAGTTGCGGAGGGATTCATCCGCATCGCAATTGCCAATATGGCCAATGCTGTGAAATTCATTTCCGTGCAGCGCGGCCACGATGTGACTGAATATACCTTGAGTTGTTTTGGCGGTGCCGGTGGGCAGCATGCCTGCCTGGTGGCAGATGAGCTCGGCATGGCTCGCGTATACATCCATCCGCTCGCGGGTGTGCTGTCGGCTTACGGCATGGGGCTCGCCGACGTTGTGGCAATGCGTGAGAAGGCAGTTGAACTCGCATTGAACGATGAAAACCTTGAACGACTCTCCAGCGAGCTTTTGGCGCTGGCATTGCTCGCCACGGCAGAGGTTGAGTCGCAAGGCGTGCCCGCAACCGGGATACATTTAAAACGTCGTGTTCACGTGCGATACGAAGGTACCGACTCGGCGCTGATCGTCAACTTCGGCAGCGTGGAAGTCATGTGCAGTGAGTTCGATACCTTGTACAAGCAGCGTTTCAGTTTTCTGATGCCGGGCCGCGCGCTGATCGCCGAAGCGGTCAGTTGCGAAGCGATCGGTGGTACGGACACGCCGACCGCACATTCATTCGGTGAAGGCGCAGCTGCATTGGCTTCACCGATCGCGTTTGTGCCCGTCACCAGTAGCGGAGAGACCAGAAGTGCGCCGATTTTTCAGCGCGAACATCTTTGCCTGCACCAGCGCATCGATGGGCCAGCAATCATTGCAGAGCAGAACGGCACGACCGTCGTCGAACCCGGTTGGCAGGCAGAGGTGAGTGCGATCAACCATCTGGTGCTAACGCGCGTACAGCCGCGCGCCGTCCGTTATGCCGCCGGCACCAAGGCCGATCCGGTCATGTTGGAAGTGTTCAACAATTTGTTCATGTCGATTGCGGAGCAGATGGGATTACGGCTGGCCAATACGGCGTACTCGGTAAATATCAAGGAGCGTCTGGATTTCAGTTGTGCGCTATTTGACGCTGAAGGTAATCTCATCGCCAATGCGCCGCACATGCCCGTGCATCTGGGCTCGATGGGCGAGAGCATCAAAACAGTGGTGCGTAAAAACGCTGGCAAGATGAAGCGTGGCGACGTCTATGTGCTGAACGACCCCTACAACGGCGGCACCCATCTCCCCGATGTCACAGTCGTGACACCAGTATTTGCAGAAGACGCCGAACAGGTGCTTTTCTATGTAGGTTCCCGCGGCCATCACGCCGATATCGGCGGCATAACACCGGGCTCAATGCCGCCATTTTCAAAAACGGTTGAGGACGAGGGCGTACTCCTTGATAACGTCAAGCTCGTCACTGCAGGAAAAAATGGCGGCGTTATGCTGGAGACGGAGATGCGGGCGCGATTGAACGGCGCCAAATATCCGGCACGCAATCCCGACCAGAACATTGCCGATTTGAGGGCGCAAATTGCCGCCAATGAAAAAGGCGTGCAGGAATTACGCAAGATGGTGGCCCACTTTGGGCTCGACATTGTTCAGGCCTACATGCAGCATGTGCAGGACAACGCCGAAGAAAGTGTGCGGCGCATTATCGGTTCGCTAACCAACGGTAGCTTTGCTTATGAAATGGATAACGGCGCGTGGATCAAAGTCAGCATCACTGTCGGTACCGACCGCCGTAGCGCAACCATTGACTTCACCGGTACGTCTGCGCAACTGGCGTCCAACTTCAATGCGCCATCGGCAGTGGTCACTGCTGCGGTGCTTTACGTTTTTCGTACCCTGGTCGATAGCGACATTCCATTGAACGCCGGATGCCTGAAGCCACTGACCATCGTTATTCCAGAAGGCTCCATGCTGAATCCGCGCCCACCAGCGGCGACCGTGGCCGGCAATGTAGAAACATCGCAGTGTATTACCGACGCGCTTTACGGCGCCCTGGGTGCGATGGCCGCAAGCACGGGAACAATGAACAACGTCACCTTTGGCAACGACAAGTATCAATACTACGAAACGGTTTCCGGCGGCACCGGTGCCGGGCCACGCTTTGATGGTTGCGACACGGTCCAAGCGCACATGACCAATTCGCGCATGACCGATCCGGAGATTCTTGAGTGGCGATATCCGGTACGAGTGGTCGAACATTCGATTCGCCATGGCAGTGGTGGAGATGGCGAATGGCAAGGTGGTAATGGCGCCACACGCAAGATCTGCTTTCTGGAGCCGATGACCGCCGCCATCCTGGCCGGCCATCGTCGCGTGCCGAATTTCGGCTTGAATGGCGGCGCGGTCGGCGGCTTAGGCAAGACGTGGATCGAACGCGTCGATGGAAGCCAAACATTACTGGCCTACTCCGACGAAACGCAAATGAATGTGGGCGATGTATTCGCGTTGGAGACACCCGGTGGTGGTGGCTACGGCGTACCTCGCTCAAGATAATCAGTGAGTTAAGAAATACTTCTCGAAATCACAAATTTTATTTTGCCGAGAAGTGAATTGCTTATAAAATGAGCGCCCGTTGTTTGAGCAACACGCGTCGTTCAATTTCAGGTTTCCGTTTTGCAAATCGGCAATATCAATCTTCCCAATAATTTGATCGCAGCACCGATGGCGGGTGTGACAGATCGACCATTCCGCCAGCTATGTAAGCGCATGGGCGCGGGCATGGCGGTGAGCGAAATGGTGGCGTCCAACAGCAGTTTGTGGGACACCGAGAAATCGATGCGGCGTGGCGATCACGTCGGCGAGACCAGCCCCATTGTGGTGCAGATCGCCGGCGCGGCTCCGTCAATGATGGCGGATGCAGCGCGTCACAATGTTGACAAAGGCGCGCACATTATCGACATCAACATGGGCTGCCC
>JBDTPE010000299.1:0-4350 GCA_039932875.1 Betaproteobacteria bacterium
AAAATACTTGATTAAAAATCGGCCATGCATGGTAGCGACTCGAAACCTTTATTTGTAGAAAGCGTTACACGACGCTAAAAACAGCTCGTCTAACTAACCATCACAGACCGCATGGATAAGAGCCCGGAAGTCCTTCTTGAACTAGTCGAACGCCTCGGCAATCTGTTGCGATCAGAGTTCCGTCGCGCCGGCGCTGACGAGCAACTACAGCCAGTGCATGTCCAGGCGCTGGTCTACCTTACCCGGGCCAATCGCTACTCGAACACGCCGCAGGCGATGGCCGAATATCTCGGTCTGACCAAAGGGACGATGTCGCAAAGCCTGCTGTTGCTTGATCGTCGCGGTTTGATCGAACGCTATCAGGATGACCTTGATCGTCGCGTGGTGCGGCTAAGGCTTTCCACCAGCGGCGAACAGTTCTTATATGATGCACAGCCGCAAAGCGCCTGGCAGCACGCCACCCGTAACATCAGTCCCAACCGTATTCGTAACGCCGTCTCGGCGTTGCGCGAGACGCTGACAACCTTTCAGGCCGACAATGAAGGCCAACCGTTCGGAAGTTGCAGCGGCTGCCGTCATTTTGAACGCCTCTCCGCCCGTGCATTTCGTTGCGGA
The DNA here is from genome assembly GCA_039932875.1 of Betaproteobacteria bacterium. Lineage (GTDB taxonomy): Bacteria > Pseudomonadota > Gammaproteobacteria > Burkholderiales > Usitatibacteraceae > UKL13-2. Next base: position 616 of record JBDTPE010000299.1, read on the forward strand.
CTGATGGGTGACCGTTTATCCGGCCCGGAGACGCGAAAAATCTGCTGGTTGTACGAAGAGAAAGGTGGCGGCAGCGACGACGAGGAATAGCATGCCTGACTGGCTATCGACATCAACCTCCGCCAAGGGCAGTCCTAGAGATTACGAAGCCAAGTTTGTCCGGAATAAATGGCGAAGGCGGCGATCACCAATACCGCGACCCATCCCCAAACTTCGCGCCTCGTGAAGTCCTTTCGCCCTTGCATTGTTGCCTTGAGCAGCGGGTCCTCCAGCGACAATCCAAGAAGTGATCTCACCCATGGAGACTCGATTCGGTCGCGATTAAGAAATAAAAAGATCCAGCCAACCATTCCCAAAACTCCAAAGATTACATACCAATAGCGGATAAGAGTATCCATCTATGCAAGCCGCATCCGTGCCCGCGCTATTGCCAACTTCACCTGCTTCGGCGCCGTCCCGCCAATGTGATCGCGACTGGCAACCGATCCTTCCGGCGAAAGCACGGCATAAATATCGTCGCCCACCAATGTTGAATATCCACGCAACACCTCCAACGGTAATTCGGCTAGATCCTTGCCCGCTTTCTCCGCGTCTCGGACGGCCAGTGCAACCGCTTCGTGCGCATCGCGAAATGCCAACCCTTTCTTTGCCAGGTAATCGGCAAGATCGGTGGCTGTCGCAAAGCCGCGCTTGACTGCCGCCGCCATCCGCTCCGGACGCACTTCAATCGCCGCCGCCAGGTCCACCATAATGGTCAGCGAGTCGCGCACGGTGTCGACGGTATCGAATAAGGGCTCCTTGTCTTCCTGATTGTCCTTGTTATATGCCAGCGGCTGACCCTTCATCAGCGTCAACAGCGCAATCAGATGGCCGTTGACCCGGCCGGTCTTGCCGCGGATCAGTTCGGGGACATCTGGATTCTTCTTCTGCGGCATGATCGACGAGGAATAGCAAAACCGGTCCGGCAGGTTAATGAACCCAACGCTCTGGCTCATCCAGATAATGAGTTCCTCCGAAAAACGCGACAAATGCGTCATCACCAATGCCGCTGCGGACACAAATTCAATAGCAAAGTCGCGATCCGATACGGCGTCCAGGGAGTTTTCGCAGACCCCATCGAAGCCCAGTTCCATCGCCGTCGACTCACGGTCAATCGGATAACTGGTGCCCGCCAACGCTGCCGCACCCAATGGCGAGCGATTCACGCGCTTGCGGCAGTCGACCATTCTGGCCTCATCGCGCGCCAGCATTTCCACATAAGCCATGACGTGGTGGCCAAACGTCACCGGCTGCGCAACTTGCAGGTGGGTAAATCCCGGCATGATCGTTTCAGCATGCTTTTCGGCGAGACCCACCAACGCAAGTTGCAACGCACGCAACAACTCCACCAGTCCGTCGATTTCAGCGCGCAGCCACAAACGAATATCGGTCGCGATCTGGTCGTTGCGCGAGCGGCCGGTGTGAAGGCGTTTGCCGGCATCGCCGATTGCGGCAATCAGCCTGGATTCGATGTTCATGTGCACATCTTCAAGATCGACCCGCCACTCAAAGCTGCCAGCTTGAATCTCAGCCAGGATCGCAGTCATGCCGCGTTCAATATCCGCCAGATCACTCGCCGCAATCACACCCTGCCGAGCGAGCATCCTGGCGTGCGCCAGCGAACCCTGGATATCCACGAAAGCCAGGCGCTTGTCGAACAAGACCGACGCGGTAAATCGTTTGACAAGCTCCGTGACGGGTTCCGAAAATCGACCAGAAAAGTGACTTTTCGCCGCGGCATTGCCTGTGTTCAAACCGTCTGGCTGCTGTAATTTATCCGACATATGGCATTGTCAATCTCTAGAAAATTCGCTCACAATCGAGCCATGGCGAGTATAAAGCATCACCCTTCAGACGGAAGCGGGCCGGTCGCGATGGCGCGCCTTCCCGATTTCTGCAATCTGGGCATCATGTTGCGCCTGGTGGTGATCGTTAACCTTCTCTGCTTCGCCGCCGCAGTGGTACGTATGGAATCGCGCGACCTCTGGCAACAGTTCCTTCTCATCTCGGCCGTCGCGCAGCCGGCGATCATCTTTTCCCTGCTGGCCACTTGTGCGCTCCGCAGGCCCCTCGCCAAGCTGCCTTATTGGCAGGGCGTCATCGCAATATTGCTGCTCGAGGCCGCTGTCGGCGCGCTATTCTGGCATTGGATGCGAATCATCACCGTGCTTAACCAGGAAGTCTCTGCGTGGCAGTACGCATTCTTCTTCGCGTTCGCAACCGGCTTTTCCCTGTTCTATTTCGACCTCCGCTCGCGCGCACTTTCCCCTGCCTTGACGGAGGCTCGATTGCAAGCGCTTCAGGCTCGCATCCGGCCCCATTTTCTGTTTAACAGCATCAACGCGGCGCTCTCGTTGATCCGCACCGAGCCAAAGCATGCCGAACGGATGCTCGAGGACATGTCCGAACTGTTCCGGGTTCTAATGCAGGACAATCGCAAACTGACGCCGCTGGAAGACGAAATCACACTCTGTAAGCGATATCTGGAAATTGAGGATATCCGCCTAGGTGAACGCCTCATTGTGGTTTGGAAGATAGACGACATGCCCGCCGATGCGCTGGTGCCACCATTGATCCTACAGCCACTGGTGGAAAACGCGGTCTACCATGGCATCGAACCGCGACAGGTGCCCGGCACCCTGACCATCGAGGTCTTGCCAAAAGGTAAGCAATTCAGCATACGGCTCACCAACCCTTTCCACCCTGAGTCCACGCATGTGTCGGGCAATCGCATGGCAATCGCCAACATCAAAGAGCGCTTACAGCTACACTTTGATGCAGAGGCGAGCCTGAAAGCCGAAGTGCAGGGGGACTCGTATCTGGTTACGATCACCTTGCCTATACGAACCCAGGACGTGTGACAACCAATCAGATTGCAAACAAACTGTGACCATGCCGCCAACCCAGACATCAGCAAGAATTTTGATCGTCGATGATGAAGCCCCTGCTCGTCGACGTTTGCGCGACGTGCTCGACGACTGCCGCGAACACTTTCCGCTGATCATCGCCGATGAGGCAGCAAACGGCGTCGAGGCCATCGATGTGATCAATCGGGGCGGCATCGATATCGTTTTGACCGATATCCGCATGCCGGTCATGGATGGCATCGAAGTGGCGCGCCACGTCGCAAACATGCCTAACCCACCAAAACTCATTTTTGTGACGGCATACGATCAATACGCTGTGAAGGCATTTGAACTCAATGCCGTCGACTATCTGCTCAAGCCCATACGCCAGGAACGGCTACTCAGCGCGCTGGGCAAGGCGATGGCGATCAAGCCAGCGGTCGCCGACGCCATTGCCGAAGGCGCACTGGCAAAACGCAAGCATCTTTCGATCCAGGAGCGCGGCAGAATAATTTTGGTTCCCATCGAAGACGTACTGTTCTTAAAAGCCGAGCTGAAATACGTCACGGTGAGAACAACACTGAAGGAATTCCTGCTGGAAGAATCCCTGACCAAGCTCGAAGAGGAATTTGCCGACTTGTTTACGCGCATTCATCGCAATACGCTGGTTTCGACCAAAGCGGTGGCCGGATTTGAAAAGGTAACAGATGACACCAGAGAGACCGACGATGGGCACCAACATGCGGACCGGTCCGAAGGCGGCAGCACCCATTGGGTTGTCATTATCAAGGGCATTCCAGAAAAACTGGCGGTCAGCCGTCGGCAGCAGCACGTGGTGAAAGAGTTTTAA
>JBDTPE010000300.1:0-4348 GCA_039932875.1 Betaproteobacteria bacterium
TGGATTACCGCGAACTCGCTGCCTGGAACAACATCGTCAATCCAAACGTAATCAAGCTGGGTGAAGTGTTGCGTTTGGCGCCGCCGGGTATCGCTGTTGCGGCTTCGCCTTCCGCGGTTGCCGAGCAAGCGCAACCTGGCGCACCGGTGGCGACACCGTTGATCATCACGCCGGTGCCATCTGCCATGCCGCTCGCGAACACCGAGAAACTGAAAACGGAGCCCAAGGCGGTTACCGTGCCGTATACCGATCAGGCGTACACCAAAATGACGGCGGAAGCGGCTGCGGCGTCAGCGTCAGGGTCAGGCGCGGTTACCACTGGCATTGCGCCGGTCGTACCAGTAACGGTGAATCCGGTGCCTGCGGCTACGCCAGCAACCATACCAGCGACCGTACCTGCGACCGCCAGCACACCCGCTAGCGATGACGTAGATTGGGCCTGGCCAATCCAGCCCGCGCCAAAGGGCAAGATCATCGCCATGTTCACCGATGCGAATAAAGGTGTTGATATTGCCGGCACCAAAGGCACGCCCGTTCTGGCGTCATCACCGGGTAAGGTCGTCTATAGCGGGGCGGGTCTGCGCGGTTACGGCCGGCTGGTCATCATCAAGCACAACGCCACCTGGTTGTCGGCCTATGCACACAACGAGAAAATTCTGGTTGCAGAAGGCGAGGAAGTCAAAAAAGGCCAGAAGATTGCCGAGATGGGGTCCAGTGACGCGGATCAAGTCAAGCTGCACTTCGAAATCCGCAAGCAGGGTAAGCCGGTGGATCCAATGAAGTTCTTGCCAAACTGATCAATAAGCTACAACCAGCATTGGTGCGGCCCCCAGATAAAAAAGCTCTGGAGACGCTCGCCAATGCTGGTGTTTGCTACTTTTCCGCCTTGTCGGCGTCGCGCAGTTCGCGCCGCAAAATCTTTCCGACATTGCTCTTCGGCAACGCATCGCGAAACACGATTGTTTTGGGATTCTTGTAGCCGGTCAGCTCTTTTCGACAATAGGCCGCGACTTGTTCGACGGTGAGCGCCGGGTCTTTCTTGACGACGAAAAGCTTGACCGCTTCGCCTGTTTTTTCATCAGGAATGCCGATCACCGCACATTCCATCACGCCTGGACATGACGCCACCACATCTTCAATTTCATTTGGATAGACGTTGAATCCGGAGACTAAAACCATGTCCTTCTTGCGGTCAACAATTTTCACGTGCCCGTTTTCCAGCATCACGCCGATGTCGCCAGATTTGAAAAATCCGTCTTCGGTCATGACATCCGCCGTCGCTTCCGGTCGCTGCCAATAGCCGCGCATCACCTGCGGACCACGAATGCAAATCTCTCCTGGTTCGCCGAGCGCGACTTCAACGCCGTTATCGTCGCGAATGGAAATCTCGGTAGATGGCATGGGCATGCCGACGTCACCACTGTAATTGGTGTTCATGATTTCATTGCACGTTGCGCCGGAAGAAGTCTCGGTTAAACCATAGCCTTCGACAATCGGGCAATGTGTCAACGTGAGCCAGTTTTCAGCCACGGCGCGCTGTACCGCCATGCCGCCGCCGTTTGAAACCCGCAGATTGGAAAAGTCGAGGGTCTTGAACGCTTCGTGATTGACCAGGCTATTAAAGAGGGTATTCACGGCGGGTAACACGTTGAACTTGTGTTTTGAGAGCGCCTTGATCATGCTGTCGGCGTCCCGGGGATTGGGAATGAGAATGCTGTGACCGCCAACTTTCAGCGCGACCCACATGCACGAGACCAGGCAAAAAATGTGATACATCGGCAACGCGCAAACCATGACCACCGGATCGGGAGGGGGCCCTTTGCTGGTGTCGTCCATGGCGGGCTTTAACCAGGCTTCGGCGACCAACACATTGCCGTATATGTTGGAGTGCACCAGCACGGCGCCTTTGGAGACCCCGGTGGTTCCGCCGGTATATTGCAAAAACGCGATGTCTTCCGGCACAAGTGTTGGTTTGGCCAGTGGAAGACTGCGACCCTGTGCCAGTGCATCGTTGAACATGATCGAGCCAGGCAGGTTGTAAGCGGGGACTGCCTTCTTCACGTTACGCACAACGTAGTTGGCGATCAAGTTCTTCGGAAAGCCAAGTAAATCACCGACTGCCGCAATGACCACATGCTTGATTTGCGTTTTCGCAATGACCTTTTCGAGCGTCGTCGCAAAGTTCTCGAGGATGACAATGGCGACTGAACCGCTGTCGTTGAGCTGATGTTCCAACTCGCGCGGCGTGTACAGCGGATTCACATTGACAACCACGTACCCAGCACGCAGTACGGCGAGAATGGCGATTGGATACTGCAGAACGTTTGGCATCATCAATGCGATGCGATCACCGCGTTGCAAACCCCTGGATTGCAACCACGCTCCAAACGCTTGCGACAGTCGATCCACATCGCTGTAGGTGAGCGTTTTATCCATGCAGGTGTATGCAGGGCGATTACCAAAATTAGCAAACGCCTCCTCAGCCAACTGCGGCAGCGAAGAATAAAGGCTCAAATCAATTTCGTGCGCCACCCCGGGCGGGTAGTGTTTTAACCACCATTTCGGTTCTAAAGTCATCGCGTTCCTCCGGATATTTTTGTGTGCCGACGCCTGTTATTGACTTGAGTGTATCAACTGAGGAGTTAAGCAGATTTGCGCGGTGCGTGCTTTCCCAGTTCCCATTTGGCCAATGCGCCACGATGTACTTCATCCGGCCCATCGGCGAGGCGCAGGATTCGCGCCCAGGTATAGGCATAGGCCAACGGGAAGTCTTCTGACAATCCTGCGGCGCCGTGCGCCTGAATTGCCCAGTCAATGATTTGTTGCGCGACATTGGGAGCGACTACTTTGATCATGGCGATCTCGGTGCGCGCGGCCTTGTTACCCGCGGTATCCATCATGTAGGCGGCTTTTAGCGTGAGCAAGCGCGCCTGATCGATCATGCAGCGCGCCTCGGCGATGCGTTCGTGCCAAACGGATTGGGTGGCGATCGGCTTGCCGAAGGCGATCCGCGAAGAAAGTCGCTTGCACATCAGCGCCAACGCGCGCTCGGACAGGCCGATGAGGCGCATACAATGATGGATGCGACCAGGTCCGAGACGGCCTTGCGCAATCTCAAATCCCCGGCCTTCGCCGAGCAGGATATTACTCGCTGGTACTCGTACATTCTTGAATTCGATCTCGCAGTGGCCGTGTGGCGCATCGTCGTAACCGAAAACAGGAAGCGGGCGGATTACGGTGACGCCTGGCGTTTCTGCAGGCACCAGAATCATCGATTGCTGCGAATGCGTTGGCCCATCGAGATCGGTCTTGCCCATGACGATGTAAATTTTGCAGCGCGGATCGCCCGCACCGGAAATCCACCACTTTCGTCCGTTGATAACGTAATCGTCGCCGTTACGCTCGATGCGGGTAGCGATGTTGGTGGCATCACTTGAGGCGACAGCGGGCTCGGTCATGGCGAATGCAGAGCGAATTTCACCAGCGAGTAAAGGCGATAGCCATTGCGCTTGATGCTCGGGGCTGCCGTACTGCGCCAATACCTCCATGTTGCCGGTGTCGGGCGCGGAACAGTTGAAGACTTCCGGCGCCCAGTGAACCGCACCGGTGATTTCCGCCAGTGGGGCATATTCAAGATTGTTCAGCCCCGCACCAAATTTCGGGTTCGGCGCGAACAGATTCCATAGCCCCGCCGCCTTCGCTTTTGGCTTGAGTTCTTCGATGATGGCGGTCGGCGTCCAGCGCGCGCCGCGCTTGGTGTTGGCTTCCACGTCCTCATGAAAGCGATGTTCGTTAGGATAAATATGTTCGTCGAAAAATGCATGCATGCGCTGCTGCAGATCGACGACTTTGGGTGAGTGGCTGAAGTCCATGATTTTCCTGTTTAACGTCGTCTGAGACCGCTACTTGTTGTTCAATTTTTCTGCCACTTTCCAACCTAGTTCGGCAAGCGGGCGAGCGGCCTTGCCCATGGCGACAGCCTGTTCGGATGCCGCCGTGCCGTCAACCACACGCTTCATGATGCCTTGCAGAATGCCGGCCATGCGAAAAAGATTGTAGGCAAGGTAATACTCGAAGTTTTCAATGCCGGGCCGCCCGGTGCGCTGACAGTAACTTGCGACATAGGATTGGAAATCCGGAATGCCGAGCGCGGCCAGATCGAGCCCCGCCAATCCGCGAAATGCACTGGGCGGGACATGCCAAGCCATGCAGTGATATGCGAAATCGGCAAGCGGGTGGCCGAGCGTAGAAAGCTCCCAATCAAGAATTGCCAGTACTCTGGGCTCAGTAGGATGAAAGATCAGATTGTCCAAGCGGTAATCGCCATGAACGATCGACGTTTCTTCTC
>JBDTPE010000301.1:0-4337 GCA_039932875.1 Betaproteobacteria bacterium
CCCGCGTAGATAAAGGCCCCCCACGGGAAAATGGCCTGGAAGGCGCGCCCAGCATTGTGGTTTAAAAACTTTTGTGAACTGATAAGACCCAGTGTCATCAATAGCGCGTGTCCCGGTGGCACAAACAGAGGGACATTCGAAAACTGATAATCGTAGAGTCCCCACACGAGCGAAAGAATGACTTCACCGAATCCCGCTATCGCGGTACATAGCACCAGCACGCGCCGTTCGTCCGTGCCGCCAAACTTGAACAGCACGGCCCAGACGAAAAACGTCCAGACTATCGCGGCAATTTGTCCTGGCCAGCCAAACGCCGCGTCAATTGCCAGGCCGCCGCTGATGACGAGCAGGATATGCCAGACGACCCACTTGGGTGCGTGCTGCCACAGGCGATCTTGCAGCATCGGCTCAGGACTCAAGCGTCGGGCCTTTCGCTGATGTAGCGATTTTCGTGACCGAGTTCAGGTCGAGGCTGTAGTGCCCGATAAGCAGCAAGTCAACAGCACTCATTTCAAAACCTGCAGCAGATTGTTGAAGTCGTCGGTCCAGACACGCAGCTTCGGTGCCGGTGAAATGATGTACGAGCCATCGAGAATCTCCGACTTCAAAAACTGGGAATTGTCCTTGCTCAATAACACCCAGTCACTAGTGGTCGAGCCATCATCGTAACTGTCACGCACCCAGGCGACATGCAAACCGCGCTGCTCGGCGATCAGCTTTACCACCGGCTTCAGGTCGAGGAACCGGTTGGAGACATGGAATGCGATCACACCATCCGGCTTCATATGTTTTTCGAAGATTTGTACCGCTTCCAGCGTAATCAAGTGCACCGGGATTGAATCGCTTGAAAACGCATCAACTGCCAGTACGTCAAACCCCTGCGGTGCCTCACGCTCCAAATTCAATCTTGCGTCGCCTAGCGAGATTTCAATTTTTGCTTCGCTGTCCTTGAGGTAAGTAAAGTCGCGTCGCGCAATCGTGACCACAGCCGGATTGATTTCGTAGAAGCGATAGATATCACCTTTACCGCCGTAGACGGCGATGGTACCCGTGCCCAAGCCGATAATTCCGACTTTGCGCGGCTTGTCTGGCGCCAACTTGTCCTTCAGCAACAGGATGCGACCGATCCCTGACTTGGTCTTGTAGTAGGTCGTTGCGGAACGATTGTACGGGGGATCCATGTACTGGTCGCCGTGCAGAATTGCGCCATGGACCAGTGACCGCCGCCGGTACTCCACACTAGGCGGATCGTATTGCTTGACACGCAAGCTGCCATAAAAATTGCGGGTCATGACGACCACGTCCTCGCGAAACTCGAACACTGTAAAGATCGCTGCGGCTGCAGCGAATATCGTCACCGCGCCACCGACAATGAGTATCGTGAAATGCACTTTTCGCCACAACAGAAACGTTGCCATCGCCGCCAACGCAACGATGCCGATTTCCAGTTCGTAATATCCCGGGAGTGTTAGCGGCGCAATGATGCCAACCAGCAACGCACCCAGCGCGCCGCCGATGGAAACCATCAGGTAAAAAGTGGTCAGGTGAGCAGGATGCGGTTTCAGCGCAACCAGTTCGCCATGGCAGAACATGCAAGCGACAAACAGACCGGCAGAAAATAGCCCGATTTGCCAGTAAAGCATGAAATGCAAATCACGATCCGCCAGCGTCCATGACATTCCCACCACCATTACCGCCAACAATGGCAGGAACAATTTACGCTGGTACCAGCTTGAGCCGGCATCCCTGGCATCAAAGCATAGGATAAAGGTGAGCAAATACAGTGCCAGTGGCACCACCCACATCAGCGGGATGGAAGAAATATTCTGGGTGAGATGGTTCGATATTGCCAGTAGCAGCACCGAGCCTAGTGCCGACAACGCCACCCATTTCAACTTGTCGCCGCGTGTAGGCGCCACTGGCAAGTGATTCGGTATGTCAGCGGATTCGAAGACGAGAGCCGAATTTGCAGCGCCTTTCTGCCCACGCAAAGCAAGCCACGCTGACGCGGCCACCAAAAAGCCAAATATGCCAAAGCCGATCGACCAGTTTGTTGCTTGCTGCTGCGTGGTGATCCATGGTTCGAACAGAAACGGGTAACCCAGCAATGCAATCATCGACGCCAGATTCGACAGTGCGAATAGTCGGTAAGGACTGCGGCCCGGATAACTCTTGCTGAACCACGCCTGCACCAACGGGCTGGTCGTGGAAATCAGGAAATAGGGCAGGCCGATGGTCGCCGTCAGCAATAGCAAAATGCGCATGCCGGGCTCTTCCGCGCCGTTGGGCTTCCAGGACACATCGGGGATGATTGGTAAAAGCAAAATAGCCACGGCGATCAGGAAAACATGCAACAGCGCCTGATTTTTGGCCGAGAGCCTCCTTGTCGTCCAGTCGGCATAAAAATACCCCGCCAGCAACATGCATTGAAAAAAAACCAGGCAGGTGGTCCAAACCGCGGCGGAGCCGCCGAACCAGGGCAGGATTTGTTTGGCAATGATCGGTTGGACCAAAAACAGCAGGAACGCGGAGACGAAGACGGTAAGGGCGTAGAGAATCATCGACGAATTGTCGCACGCAAAGTGGCAATGGCTCATCTTTCAGCACTAGCAATACGGCAGGTAAAATTGACACCTCACCATCCCGCTTTCGCCCAGTTCCATACCAATGCAAACCCCCCGCTCCGCATTCAATCAGGGACTGCGCGACCAGACGCCATTCATCCTCGGCAACATTCCTTTTGGGATGATCACCGGGGCAGCGGCGGTCAGTGCGGGCGCCGATCCGTGGTTGGCAATAGGCATGTCGGTGATCATGTTTTCCGGAGCTGCCCAATTGGCGGCGATTTCGTTGCTCGCCCAGCACGCTCCAGCGGCAATCGTGGTGCTAACGGTACTGGTGGTAAATCTGCGCATGATGATGTACAGCGCCGCGGTGGCGCCCTTTTTTGCCAAAACGCCGACACCGCGAAAATGGCTGTTTTCGTATTTGCTCACGGATCACGCATTTGCATTGTTGACCACCAAGTTCGACAAGCAGCATGTCCCCAAACACATAGACGCCTATTATTTTGGGGTGACCGGCGCCATGTGGCTTAGCTGGCACGCAAGTATCGTGATCGGTGTGTTTGCCGGGACCATGGTACCCGCGCGCTGGTCGCTGGATTTCGCGATCCCGCTGGTATTTCTATCACTGGTGTTACCGGCGCTGCAGACCAGAAGCCACTGGAATGCTGCCATTGCGGCCACGATAGCCGCTGCGTTTTGTACCAGCCTGCCGCTCAAACTTGGTTTGATTGCCGCAGCGGCAACGGGGATCATCGTTGGCGTCGTATCAGAGCGTATTTCGCACGCACGGGCGACGGCAATATCGGGCCGCGGCGCATGAGCGGTCTTGATGGCTGGTTGACGGTGATTTTTTGCGGGCTGGTCACGCTGGCCATTCGCGCTTCATTCATCGTTTTGCCGCCTGATACTCAGGTGCCCACTTGGTTGCGCGGTGGACTGAAATATGTTGCCGCCGCCGTACTGCCGGCGCTGATCGCGCCAGACGTCTTGTATCGCGAACTGGTAACTGGCGAAATCATCAATGTCTATCGCGTTGCGGCGGCACTGCTTGCAATGTTGGTCGCCTACACATCGCGCAGCATCTTGGGCACACTGGCAACCGGCATGGCGGTACTCTGGTTGCTCAAATGGTGGAGCCCGCTCTGACGGTTCAGGTGATGCTGATGAGAGCGCTTCTGTCGGTGCTCGCAATTCATGTTGCTCTTGGTCACGTTCAGCCGCGGGCTTTCGGCCAATGGGCTGGGACCAGTCGATACTGTGACACTGAAGCCAGTGTACGCTGGAGGTGGCACGTGATTATCTGGCGCAAAGCGATGTCAACCGCGTCTCTCGGCTGGTCAAAATTGGCTCACGAAATCACGATTCTGAGTTGGGCACACTCGGGACCGGTTGCTCCGCAGCAGGTGGCGGTAAAACAGCCAGATCCGTCACCAGACGTTTTTTGAATCGCGCGATGAATCGCCATAGCGGCGCGCCATCGATAATGTTGTGATCAGCCGTAAAGTTAAGCTGCAAAACTTCCCGCTCGACGGCATTTCCATCCACCAGGACTGCTTTTTTTGACGTGGCGGCGATGATCAACGTTAGCGTCATTGGCGAAATAGTCCAGCCTATGGCGCGCCCGTCTATTTTCCATGGAAGCGACGTTAATGCGACCGTGCCGGCCACGGCTTTGAACAGCCGGGGATCGCGCCGGATAAAAAACCAGATTATTTTTCTAACGAATCTGGGCAGGGAATAAAACTGCGACTCAAGCGCTGAAACCGGGCC
>JBDTPE010000302.1:0-4318 GCA_039932875.1 Betaproteobacteria bacterium
GGGCTCCAGCATGCGGCCCATACCGGTCTCGCCACATGCTTGCTCGCCTAAATCCGGCCCCAGGATCGTTACGCCATCCACCAGCAAGCGTGCCACGTTGCGTTGGGTGGCCGGGTTTTCCCACATCTCACGATTCATCGCCGGTGCAATCAGCAAACTGCATGTCGGCTGCCGCGCCAGCACAAGCGTTGAAAGCAGGTCGTTGGCAAAGCCGTTGGCGAGCTTGGCTAGAAAGTCGGCGCTTGCAGGGGCAATCAGGATGGCGTCGGCGGCGCGAGATAATTCAATGTGCGCCATGTTGTTGTCGATGCGGCTATCCCAGGCGTCCATAAACACGGGATTGCCAGAGAGGGCCTGCATCGTCACAGGCGTAATAAACTTTGCACCCGCTTCAGTCATCACAACTTGTACTTCGATATCCGCCTTTCGCAGCAAGCGTGTCAATTCTGCTGATTTGTAAGCAGCAATGCCGCCGGTAATTCCCAGCACGACGCGAGCAACTTTCTTTGCAGTTTTCGTAGCCATCCAAGTATTTTACACAGGAAAAATCAGACACATGGCGATTACAGAATGGCCTGAAGACGAGCGGCCACGGGAACGTTTATTGAAGCAGGGGGCGAGGGCACTTTCAGATGCGGAGCTGTTAGCCATATTCCTCAGAGTGGGCGTCAAAGGCAAGAGCGCGGTCGATCTGGCACGGGAAATTGTGGGCAGATTTGGCAATCTAGCCGGGTTATTTTCCGCAACCCAGTCCGAATTGTGTGCAATCAACGGTATCGGCCCGGCCAAATACGTCCAACTGCAAGCCGTGCTGGAGATGGGCCGCCGCGCTCTGGAAGAAGAGATTCACCAGGCCGATTCGTTGAGCTCACCCAAGGCGGTGCGCGATTACCTGCGCATGACGTTGGCGCGATTGCCGCATGAGGTTTTCGTGGCCGTGTTTTTGACCGCCCAGAACCGGGTGATCGCTGTCGAGGAGCTATTTCGTGGTACGTTGACGCAAACCAGCGTCTACCCTCGTGAAATCGTAAAGCGAGCGCTGGCTCACAATGCCGGATCCGTCATTTTGGCGCATAACCATCCTTCCGGGGAGGCTAGTCCAAGTGCGGCTGATCGATCCCTGACCAAAGCATTGGCAGAAGCATTGGCACTGGTGGATGTAAAGGTGCTTGATCATTTCATCGTCGCCCCGGGCGCCTCTTTGTCATTTGCTGAAGAAGGCCTGCTCTATTGATTTCACGTTGCTGGTTTTGAAAGAGCGTTGACTCTGCTCAGTCAGCGCGGCCCGCAACGACGATGCGGCCAAGAGTATGATGCGAGTTGCCAACGAATGGACAGTAGCGCGCATGACTAAGAAATCTCGTTTTCTCAATTGTTCGACGGCATCCGAGCTCGCGTTTCGCACAGTGCCGCTGGTGTTGTGGTTTGGATGCTTTTCGGGCGGCGCAATCAGTGCCACGGAGACTGGCCGCTACCAAGTCCCGTCGCAGGCTATTGTCGATATGGTCGACGCGCCACAGATTCCACAGACAATCATTTCGCCAAATCGCGATTGGCTGATGCTGCTTGAACGGCCTGCGCTGCCGCACCTATCGGAATTGGCGCAACCAGAAATTCGTCTCGCTGGGATACGCATCAATCCGCGCAATAACAATCAAAGCCGTACCGTTCAGGCAACAGGCATCAAGTTGGTGAAAATAGCCGACCGCGCTGAAAAAGCCCTTGCAGGTCTGCCGCCGGGCGCACGCGTCGGTGATGCGCAATGGTCTCCAGATGGCAGGCGCATCGCCTTTACGCTGGTCAAAGATCACGCTGTGGAATTGTTTATGGGTGATGCCACCAACGGTTTCGTGGCAAAACGTCTGACGGATCGAGCCCTGAACGGCGCAATGGGCAGGCCATTTGTATGGCGAAGTGACTCCAAATCGCTGTTCGTGAGCCTGATACCGGCCGGCCGCGGCGCGGCGCCTAAGTCAGCGGACGTGGCAACGGGTCCGGCGATCATGGAAAACCTCGGTAAGCGCAATGCAGCACGTACCTATCAGGACATGTTGAAGTCGCCGCACGATGAAGCGCTATTCGACTATTACGGCACCGCGGAGCTCGCTACGATCGGCCTGGATGGAAAAATTACATCGCTTGCCACTGGCGTAGTCCGCGCGTTTCAGCCGTCGCCGAATGGCGAGTTTGTGCTGGTTCAAATGGTGCGGCGGCCGTACTCAACCTCGGTGCCGGTTTCACGCTTTCCGCTGAAGACAGAAATTCGTGATGCCCGCGATCAGGACGCCGGCAAAGTGGTTAAGATTTTGTCGGATCTCGGGTTAGCGGAGGACGAAGAGCTTGATCCGGATGCCGTCAGGAAAGGACCACGTCAATATACGTGGCGTGGCGACGTCGCCGCAACGATCACCTGGGTTCAACCGCTCGAAGGAAAACGTAATGGATTGGGCGACCACTTGTTTGCGCTCAGCGCCCCATTCGACGGTGAACCTCAGTCGTTGGCGAAAGTTGATCTGCGTTACCAGACCGCCTATTGGGGACGCGACGACGTCGCGTTGATCGTCGAGGCGTCGCGAAAAACACGTCGTGTCGTTACCTGGCGGATTTCGCCGGGAGACCCCTCGCGTGCGGCTGTGAAACTTTTTGATCGGTCATCAGAGGATCGTTATGGCGACCCAGGAACACCTGTCACCGAATCGGATTCGCGCGGCAATCGACTACTCAATTTCTCCCCCGACGGTAAAGCGATCTATTTGAACGGTAGCGGCGCAACACCAGAGGGCGAGCGTCCGTTTGTGGACCGTTTTGATTTGGACTCGAAAGAATCTAAACGGCTGTTTCGCTCCGAAGCTCCCTATTACGACCTGCCGATTGCCGTATTTGATACCGGTCCCACGCTGAAGCTGCTATTCCAACGCGAGAGCGCCACTGATGCACCAAACATTCATCTTCGCGACCTTCAGACTGGTGCGACCCAGGCGATTACCCGTTTCGCGACCCCCAGGAATCCAATCGCTAACGTCACCAAAGAGGTCATTCGCTATCGGCGCAGAGACGGCGTTGAGCTCTCGGGCACGCTATATTTGCCGGTCGGCTACAAGAAAGAAGATGGTCCTGTGCCGTTGCTCATGTGGGCGTATCCGCGTGAGTTTCGTTCGGCAGAAGCCGCTGGCCAGGTGTCGGGTTCGCCGTATCGTTACGTGCGACCGAGCTTTAGTGGTCCGCTACCGTTTTTGACGCAGGGATACGCGGTGTTGGATAACCCGGTCATGCCGATTGTGGGTGAGAACGGCAAAGAACCGAACGATACCTATCTGCCGCAGTTGATTGCGAGCGCGGAAGCGGCGATCGACGAAGTTGTGCGTCGCGGTGTCGCAGACCGCAACAAGATTGCCGTTGGTGGACATTCATACGGCGCATTTATGGTCGCGAACTTGCTCGCACATACCAAACTATTTGCCGCCGGCATTGCCGAAAGCGGCGCATACAATCGAACGTTGACGCCTTTTGGGTTCCAGGCCGAAGACCGTACCTTTTGGAAAGCGCGGGATATTTATAACCAGATGTCACCCTTTACATATGCAGACCAGATCAAGACGCCAATGCTCATGATTCACGGCGAGGCCGACTCGAATACGGGTACATTCCCGCTGCAGAGCGAACGCATGTATCAAGCCATACGTGGACTGGGAGGCACTACGCGGTTGGTATTGCTACCGTACGAAGACCATGGCTATCGCGGCCGTGAGTCGGTACTGCACCGGTTGTGGGAGTCGCAGCGCTGGCTTGATAAATACGTCAAGCACAGCGGCAAAACGGGGTAGTTGAAAGGCGCGATTCAACGCGTGCGATTGGCGCGGATTGGCGGACCCCAGACGCACCAGTAAGTGTTCGCGCACCAAGCTGTTCAGAGACCTCGTGAATGGGCAAGGCGAAATTGTGGGTGTGCAAGCGGCGTGGCTTGTGCGAAACTAGCAGCCAATAATATCCAAACAATCAGCGCACACAACACGTTTGTAGCTAAGCGTAAAGGGGTAGCAATGAGACGAGCGAGAGTACTTATTTTTGGCGCACTGCTGCTGGCGATGTTTTCTGCAGCCAGTGTCCAGGCGCAAGCAGTGTTGACAAACCGTGCGACTGAATTGCGTGCTGCGGCAGATGATACGGCCAAAGTTGTTCAGTCCCTGCCCGAAAAAACTGAAGTCAAGGTTTTAGTCCGGCAGGGCGCATGGCAACAGGTTCGCGTCGGCAACAATACCGGCTGGGTCAGGATGATGCATCTGCGCGGTGGTAGCAGTATTGTCGCGGAACAGCAATC
>JBDTPE010000303.1:0-4303 GCA_039932875.1 Betaproteobacteria bacterium
GATCAAGCGCACATGATTCGCGATTTCAAGCGGTTTGCCGGCCAGCAACCACAAGCGTTCTATCGGTCGCTAAGCGGATTTTCTGCGGCGATGGTTGGTGGGAACATTGGCCAGACATCGACGGACGAAACTTCCAACGCGTGATGTCGGATTCGTACAATACGCCGCGTTTTGCAAAGCTCATGATGAGTTCGTTTTCAATCCTACTCAATTATGGAGAACTTCATGGGCCAACCCGTCGTACATTTCGAAATCGGCACGCGTAACAACAAGCAATCCAAGCAGTTCTATTCCGCACTTTTCGGCTGGGACATCCAGTCGCACGGCCCGGCGACGATGATCGCCACCGGTTCGCCAGAGGGCATTCAAGGCAACATTTCGCAACCCGACAGCGAGCCAAAAAACTACGTGACAATCTACGTACAAGTGAGCGACATCAACGCCTCGCTATCGCAGGTTGAACAACTCGGTGGGAATGTACTGGTACCCGCATCCGAAGTGCCCGGCATGGGGCAGTTCGCGTGGTTCGCCGATTTGGATAACAATGCCATTGGCCTCTGGAAACCTGCCTGAAAACAACTGCAATGCACACCAATCTCGTTAGGAAATCCCAATGAAAAAACAACTTTTGACCTTCGCAACACTTTTGTCGCTGGCCATGTCACTGCATGCCCAGGAAATCGAAAAACTCACCTGGATGACCGGTACCTGGACGCAGAACAAGGACGGCGAAATTGTGCAGGAGAGCTGGCTGGGACCGAAAGGCAAGATGATGGCAGCGGTGAATCTCACCTCATCGGCGAAACGCACATCGTTTGAATTTTTGCGCATCGTTGAAACGCCAACCGGGCTCGCCTATCTTGCCAGTCCCGGCGGCAAGACGCCGGTTGAATTCAAGTTGAAAGAAATGGCTGACAAGCGAGTTGTTTTTGAAAACCCTGCCCACGATTTTCCGCAACGGGTGATGTACTGGATTGAAACCGACGGCGCGATGACGGCGCGCATCGAAGGTATCGCTGCGGGGAAACTGCGCGGGATGCAGTGGCGGTTTGAGTTGGCAAAGTAAGCCGCAAGTACTGGCGCGGCTTGCGGGGTATTGCGTAGTCGCCGCTAACGTTGCTTCTTGGCATCGGCGTTGAGAAACGCAGAAAACGCGGCGCCAACTTCAGGATGTTTCCTGCCGAGCTCAACCGTAGCCTTGAGGTAGCCAATTTTTGATCCACAGTCATAACGCGTGCCTTCAAACTCATAGGCAAACACGTTCTCCTTCTTGAGGAGCGCGGCGATACCGTCGGTCAATTGAATTTCCTTGCCGACGCCTGCCTGGATTTTCTCGAGCTGAGCGAATATTTGCGGCGTGAGAATGTAGCGGCCCACTACACTCAGGGTGGACGGCGCATTCTCCGGTTTTGGCTTTTCGACGATGGCGTTCATTTTCGACACCCGCTCACCCGATTTTTTTGAAATCGGTTTTGACGCGACGATGCCGTACGACGACGTTTCGCGGCGTTCCACGTTTAGCACACCGAGTATCGAGGACTTTTGTTTGGCGTACTGGTCTACCATCTGTTTCATCACCGGTGCAACGCCCTCAGCGGTATCGATCAAATCATCGGCGAGGATAACGGCGAATGGTTCGTCCCCCACCAGATGCTTGGCGCAGAGCACGGCATGGCCCAGGCCCAACGCTTCGGATTGGCGCACATAAACGTATTGCACGCCCTGCGGCAACATGCGGCGTACTTCCTCAAGCTGCTTGTGTTTACCCTTTACCATCAGCTCAGCTTCTAGTTCATACGCCTTGTCAAAATGATCCTCGATAGTGCGTTTGCCGCGACCGGTGACAAAGATCATTTCGGTAATGCCTGCAGCGGCGGCTTCCTCCACCGCGTACTGAATCAACGGCTTGTCCACCACTGGCAACATTTCCTTGGGGCTGGCCTTGGTCGCGGGCAGGAAGCGCGTGCCTAGACCGGCAACGGGAAATACGGCTTTGGTAATTTTGGGGTTTTTGGTCATTGCAGTTCGCTAGTTTGTCGACGCCGATTGACGCCAGAGGTTATTGTAAGTCCGCAGCTGGCGAATTCATTTGCGCTGCGTGCATCCGCCGTCAGCTACTGGCCAGCAGCGCCATAAATGCATTTTCGTCGAGCACCGTGACACCCAATTCGACCGCCTTGTCGAGCTTGCTTCCCGCCTCAGCGCCGGCCACCACAAAATGTGTTTTCTTGGAGACGCTTCCGGAAATCTTTGCGCCCAATGCTTCTAGCTTGTCCTTGGCTTCGTCGCGCGTCATTGCCACCAGCGTCCCTGTCAGCACCACTGTCTTGCCAGCGAACGGCCCAACGTCCGCGACGGTCGCGGCGTTTGAGCCACTTTCGCTAGGAGACCCGCTCTGGTGCTTGCTTTCCGCTTCCTGCCAATGGACGCCGCAAGCGCGCAACTGCTCAACGACTTCGCGGTTATGCACCTCGTCGAAAAACTGTCGGAGACTTTGCGCGACCACCGGCCCGACGTCATGCACCGCCAGCAACTGTTCCACGTTCGCGGCCATGATCGCGTCCAGATTGCCGAAGTGTTTTGCAAGATCCTTCGCCGTCGCTTCGCCAACATGACGAATACCGAGACCGAACAGGAATTTCGCCAGCGTGGTGCTTTTGCTTTTTTCAATCGATGCCAGCAGGTTGGCCGCTGATTTGTCCGCCATGCGTTGCAGATTTGCCAGCGCCGCAATCCCCAGCCGATAGAGGTCGGCGGTGGTGTGAACCACGTCCTCTTCTACCAGTTGATCCACCAGTTTGTCGCCCAACCCTTCGATATCCACCGCACGCCGCTGTGCGTAATGCAGCAGCGCTTGCTTGCGTTGGGCAGGACAGATCAAGCCGCCAGTACAGCGAGCGATGGCCTCGCCTTCCAGCTTCACAATCGCGGAATCGCATTCAGGACAGCGCGTCGGCATCACAAAGCCCGGCGCGTCCGGTGGCCGTTTCGCAAGAATGACGGCAGCCACTTCCGGGATAACGTCACCCGCGCGCCTGACCACGACCGTATCGCCAATGCGTAAATCTTTTCGACGAATCTCATCTTCATTGTGTAGCGTCGCGTTGGATACGGTGGTGCCGCCCACAAACACCGGCTGCAGTCTGGCGACGGGGGTAATGGCGCCGGTGCGGCCAACCTGAACATCGATGCCGAGCAAAACAGTTGTGGCCTCTTCCGCTGGAAACTTGTGTGCCACAGCGAAGCGCGGCGCACGCGAAACGAAACCCAGCGTCTGCTGCTGCTTGAAATTATTTACCTTGTAAACCACGCCGTCGATATCGTAAGGGAGCTTGGCGCGCTCCTCGCCGATACGCTGGTAAAACGCCCGCAGCCCAGCGACCCCCGTTACGACACTTCGTTGTTTTGCCACCGGAAAACGCAACGATTCCAGCCAATCCATGAGTGCTGCGTGCGATTCGGGCAGTGTTACGCCTTCAGCCGCACCGACACCGTAGGCAAAGAATGTCAACGGCCTTGCGGCAGTCAGTTTCGAATCAAGCTGGCGCAACGAACCCGCGGCCGCATTGCGAGGATTCACAAATAACTTGTCTCCCTTGGCGGCCTGACGCTGATTAAGTTTGTCAAAGTCTTTACGCAGCATTAGCACCTCGCCGCGCACTTCCAGCAATGCCGGTCGCTGCCCGGCAGGCAAGGCCAGCGGAATGGAACGAATGGTCTTGAGATTCTCAGTGACGCCTTCACCAACCGCACCATCGCCACGGGTGGCGCCCTGCACGAAGACGCCATTTACATAAGTCAGACTGATGGCGAGCCCATCGAACTTGGGTTCGCAGGCATACTCGATTTCAGACGCCTCCAGGTCCAGACCTTCACGGCAGCGGCGATCAAAATTATCGACATCTTCATCCGTGAAAGCGTTACCCAACGACAACATCGGCATGCGGTGGGTCACTTCATCGAACGCGTCCAGCGGCTTGCCACCGACGCGTTGCGTCGGTGAATCGGGCGTCAGCAAATCGGGATATTCGGTCTCAAGCGCCCGCAGTTCGTGAAACAACTTGTCCCACTCGCCATCGGTAATAGTGGGCTCATCGAGCACGTAGTAGTTTAAGTTGTGCTGATCCAGCTCGCGCCTGAGCTGCGCAACGCGTTCGGCAATCTGCACGCTGGCGGTATTACCCGAGGGCATGGCCAAATTACGAGTAGAGTCTCAGCGCAGCAGAACTTCCAGGTACAACGCCTTTCGCCTGCATCTGCGCGGCGATACCCGAGATCGTGTCTGAAATTACCTTGCGGCCAT
>JBDTPE010000304.1:0-4301 GCA_039932875.1 Betaproteobacteria bacterium
CACATGATCTTCAAGCGGGCGGTAAGCGCATTCCGATAACTGGCAGGTACTTCAATGTACGTCGCGAGCGAACCATCTTTGCGGAAACGAATTCCTGTCTTTCCTTTGCCCGGCATCGGTTCAATGTGGATGTCTGATGCACCTTGATTGTATGCATCGACAATGATCTTGTTGACTAGCTTCACCAGCTCATTATCCGCGGCGGCTGACAACTCATCACCGCCTATGTCTCCAGGCTCAGCATCGTCGTCCAGATTCGATAGCAAGTCGCCGATATCTTCAGTGCTAACGCCATCTGCACCAAAGAACTGATTTAAAGTCTGTTCAAAGTCGCGCCCTGTGCAAACCTTGTAGATCGGCTTTAATTTCGGAAAGATGTTCTCGACAACTCGCGAACTCTTGACGTGCTCCGGGTCAGTTGTCAGCACAATCAAACCCGCTTTGCTATCCTCAATCGGCAACCAATTCGCCTCCTCGGCATACTCCTTCTTGAGGTTTTTCAGCAAATCAATAGGCTTGATCCGGTCAGATTTGTACGGCTCGTATTCGACGCCGAAATACTTCGCAAGCGCGTTACCAAGTGCCAAAGGCTTAACTTGAAACTCGTCGATAAGGATGTCTTCTACGTTCTTGTTCTTGCGTCGTGCGGTACGCGTTGCAAGCTCGAGCTCAGCGTCGGAGATGATGTTATCAACTATCAGGTACTCAAACTTGGACTTTATTTGTCCAGGAATCTGTTGGCGCACCCTGAAAGCAATCGCCAGCGTCTTCGCTAGCTCGACCATCCCTTCTTCCGCCAATCCTGGAAATGGCGTTCCCGGGAGATGGTTGATGACCTGAATGACACCCAGCAATTCACCGCCGGATTCGCCACCCGTTATTGGAACGACCATCATTTGTTTGGTGCGGTAGCCTGTTCGCTGATCAACCGCTTTCAGGAACGCCAAATTCGGCGAGAAGCTCTTCAGCTCCGTATCGTCATAAACATCCCTGAGGTTCATGAACCGCTTGTTCAATGCGCTGCAGCCAGCAATCGAACTTTCAGAAAGCGGCAACTTGATGTCTTTGAACGAATTGAGACCTGACTTGACCTTGGAAATGATCGACTGACCATCCTCGGAAAGCGTGTAGATCGTGAGCCGATCCGCGTCAAATAATTGACAGATGTCTCGCGTCACATCGAGCATGATTTCGTCGATGTTCGTCGTCGAGTGAATACGATTCGTGACTGCCTGGAGCTTCTTGGAAAACGCCAGCTTCGACGACATATCCGCAACACTTGCGGGTCCACTGGTTTTCGGTTCCAACACGGCACTCATTTGACAACCCCGTCTTTCTTCATGGTCTGCAAAGAACAGACATTTTCAAACGACAACTATATCGTCAGTTCCATACCATTCTCAAGCATTCTGGGGCGCCACTTTCCAGCATTTCGACCTATTTCACTCATGGTCAAGTGAATTTCGCCCGGTTTGAGATGGGTAACAAAAACTTCCACAGGTCGCGTAAGTTTGGACAACTCTTCTGCCAGCATACTCGGGCAAAGGTGCTTTGACGCCATCGCGATCTCACGCTCCTTGTTCGGAAACGCGGTTTCAATGATCAAGTACTTGAGGTTATAGGCACGATTCGCGATATCCCACAGTGCGTCGTTATGAGTAGTGTCGCCGCTGAAAATAAGTGTCGCCTGACCACTGTCAAGAAGGTAACCTACGGCGGGAACTGTATGGACGGCTGGAATTGCGGTGATCTTTCGGCCATCCAGCTCAATCGTCTCGCCCACCTGAATTTCACGATAAACCATGACGGGCTTCTCCGCAGTGGGAATCTGCGAAAAATCTGGCCATATCTTCCAATTAAACAAATGCTCTTTGAGAATTTGAATGGTCGCGGCAGTGCTGAACACGGTTAGTGGTCGGTCCCGCATCCAGCAGACCGTATCGACGAGAAAGGGAATACTCGTAATATGGTCAAGATGGGAATGGGTGACGAACACGTAGTCGATTTTGACCAATTGCTCAATCAACAAGTCACCGACGCCGGTACCCGCGTCGATGAGAATATCCTCGTCAACTAGCATGCTTGTGGTTCGGAGGTCACCTCCGATGCCGCCGCTGCATCCAAGAATCTTTATTCGCATTGCTTCTCCGCGCCCATACGACTGGACCGTTTTGATTTGTTTTGGCCGCTGCGACGACAAACACTCTGAGCCATCCTGAATCTCAGACTATCGTTGGATTATGCTCGCCATGGGCCAAGAAAGCTGTGTGATAACTCACAGGAAAAGCGGCAGAAAAAACGCACAATTCCGCGCTCAACGGTTGACTACACCGCAATTCCTCAAAGACTAAAATGAGAGCAGCGCAATGAACACTTCAGGCAAATTCGCAATCACGGCTTGTAGAAAAACTCCATTTTTATGCCGGCAATTTCGATCAGGTCGTGATCTACAAGTTGCTTTGCCTGGCCGCTTAGTGCCACCCCATTGATCGTCGGAAATACCGCACCTTCAACGTGAGTAATAAAGAACCCCGTTGGCCGACGGGTGATTACTGCCACCTGAACTCCGGGTTTGCCAATTGTCGTCAGATTCTTCGTGAGATCCAAGGTGCGCCCGGCTGCCGCACCAGAAAGTACCTGAATTGCTGAATCTCTAGCCGGACTATTCGGATCTTGTGGGTGTACCGATGCTGGCGGTGCTGCTGGCGCAACAGTGGCGACCGGGACGGGCGTGATCGGCTTCATGCTGGTCTGGGTATCAGAAAGATTCGCCGCAGGGGCCTGAACTGGTACAGCGATAGGCTGAGGTGCTGGCACTGGCACTGGCACTGGTGCAATGGTCGCCGAAGTTGCTACCGGCTTCCTGATGATCATCGTCTTTTCAAAGTCGCCCGCTGTCGACGCGACCGGCGCATCATTGAAATACTTGAGCTTGTGTTTGCCGATCTCTATGACGTCATTATTCTGCAAAAAGTGTTTTTTGATCGGTTTGCCGTTAACAAGGGTGCCATTGGTCGAATTCAGATCCTCGATGAATGAATCGTTAAGGATGGTGATGATCGCGGCGTGCTCGCCAGACACAGCTAAATTGTCCACGGGTATGTCATTGTGTGGCTTCCGGCCAAGTGTGGTCCGCTCTTTACTGAGCGTGATCTCCTTCAGTACCGTACCATCGACACTCAAGATCAGTTTTGCCATAGCCTTAACCCTAAAAAAGTTCTTTCAATTACGCTTTTGTCGCAACCGATTTACTCTTTGCGACGCATTGTCAATATCACACTGAATTACCGAAACCAGGATTTCACCGCTGCCCAGAATCCTCGCTCAACGCCAAAACCTTTCAGAACCCGAACCAACATCACAGACACATTATCGCGCCCGCCGGCGTCGTTTGCTGCCTGAACCAACTGCTGCGCTGACAACTCCAGATTTGACTGCAACGCAATCAATGTCATCTGGATTTCCTCGTCCTCAATCATGTCGTTTAGGCCGTCCGAACAGAGCAAGAAAATATCGTCCGGCAATACATCGTAGCTATGCACTTCCGCCTCAACCTCCGGGTCAATGCCAACCGCGCGGGTCACGAGATTCTTGTTATGAGACGAACGTGCATCTTCCTTTGAGATCAATCCCGAATCAATTTGCTCTTGCAACAGTGAATGGTCACGCGTGATCTGTTCGAGCACATCATTTCGCATACGGTAAAGTCGCGAATCACCAACATGTCCGACAGTCAGGAAATTGTCATAAAACAAGCACACAACCAGCGTTGTTCCCATCCCTGCGCAATGCGGATCTTTCTGTGCAGCAGCGTAAATCGCGCCATTGGCCTTGGCGGTCTGCTCCTGAACCACCTTTTGAGATAGCGCCATTGCCGCATCGCGATCCAGTCCCTTCAGCGCCTCGCGGGTCCAGAATTGTGCAAGCCCCGCAGAAATTTCAGAAGTTGCCATCCCGCTGGCAACTTCACCAGCGTTGTAACCACCCATGCCGTCGGCCAACACGACGATGCCGTGCTCGGGACGAGATTCAACGCAGTCCTCATTATGGCCACGAACCTTGCCTGGATCGGTGAGGCTTACAATCTGCAGAACATCATTCAGCGCCACATTTCCTCCCAACACCCAGTTTGCTTGATTAAGTTTTTCATTTTTACATGGGTTGAAGCAGACAACTTACGCAATAGCCGCAACCCGCTGCTGATGCATTCTCTCCCAGGCAAGTGCGCTTTGCGAGCTTAAAATCGCGTAATAATAATAACTTAAAATAGTTTTTTAGGAAACACTTCTACAAAAAGCCCA
>JBDTPE010000305.1:0-4283 GCA_039932875.1 Betaproteobacteria bacterium
CCCATTGTGCCCGCCGCGCCGGTGACCACAGCAGTCTTGCCTTCAAGTGATTTCAAGTCCCGCCCTTTCCGCAACAGCAAGCATCAATTATCCAATGCACTCTTTTTACCAAACATTCCCCGTGCCCGGAAAGTAACCACGACGATGAACAACAAGTACATCGACATCAGCGACCATTCTGATGCATATGCGCCAGTCAGTCCGACGACCAGCCCAACCATCAGCCCGGCGATGACCGCGCCCCAAAAGCTGCCGACGCCGCCTAACACGATGATGAGAAATGCCGGCACCACCGCATCGACCCCGACGTGCGGCCGGATTCCCCAGATCGGCGCCATCACAATACCCGCGATGGCCGCCAACGCCGTGCCGAGCGCAAATACCCACATGCGCAAGCGCGACAAATTGTAGCCAAGCGCTCGCACCATTTCGCTGTCGTGCGCACCGGCTTTGATAATGGCACCGTATTTGGTCTTTTCGATAAACAGCCATAACAACACGATCATGGCGATGGCAAACGCGCAGGCAAAAAAACGGTAGCGTGCGTAGATGAGATCGCCGATCAGTACCGCGCCCGAAATGGCTTCCGGGAGGTCAAGTGATCGTTCCCGCGATCCCCAGACCACACGGATCAACTCTTCGATGACCAGCGCCGCGCCGAATGTGAGCAGCAGGCCGTAAAGAGGGTCTTTGCCATAGGTTCGGCGCATGGCCAGTTCGAGCAGCATACCGAATAGCCCGACCAGCATTGGTGCCAACAACAAGGCAATGGCGTAGCGCGTGACGATTGCCAATTCGCCGTACCATGCCATCGCGCTTGCCAGTGGCCCGAAGTGCGGCGCCATCAGGAACAGCGCGATGTATGCGCCAAGTGCGAACAGCGAGCCATGCGCAAGATTGATGACTTCCATCACGCCGACGATGAGCATGAAACCCAGCGCGATCAAGGCGAAAAGAAGGCCGAGCGAAAGGCCGTTCAGGACGTGCGGGAGTAAATTTTGAAGAAATTCCATTGTCTGTTTGCGTGATACTTAAGTTCGTCGTCCCAGCAGATGACCACAAGGGTCACGCCGAGCTGGGACCCAGTCCGATCCACCATCTGATCAAAAAACCTTTGAAAATGATATTAGCCGAACTGGATCCTGGCGTTCGCCGGGATGACGGTGCTACTTGGTTCAATGCGTCGTAGTTGCGAGCAGCGCGTTACTGTTCATAAGTCGGCGTGGCGTCATACGATTCCAGCTTGCACGCCGCTGGTGCATCTCTGTCCTCAACTTCCTTCGGCTCCACCTGCGCGAGAATCTTGAAAATATCGTCCTTTTCGGCCGGCATGTCGTTATACGTCGCCATGTAGATTGTCTGTTGCATCTGATGCGTCGTCGGATTCATGTAGGCGTCGAAATGCTGCATCCGGTCACGTGCCGACACCTTCAGATTTTCCAGTTCCTTGATGACCTTGATGTTATTGGTCGATCCTGCACGCTCAACCGCGCGCAGCAATTCACGGGTCGCCATATAGCCGTTGTAGTAGACATTACCCGGCACTTTGATCTGCACGCCGGGATAGGCTTTTTGGTAGGCGACAACGAATTCTTTCACGCCGGGGAGATCGAGACGGTAATACCAGTTGGTACCGAATACGCCGAAGATTTCTTCCGGCCCCAGCCCGTACACATCCGGCCAGTCCTGCTGATTATTGATCCAGGCGAATGACTTGTTCATCTTCAATTGCACGACCTGTTTGCGCAGCACCTTGATGTCGTCGCCACCGACTGCTGTGGCAATCGCATTGGGTTTGAGCTGCTGGATTTTCAACAGGTAGGCGCTGAAGTCGCGGGTATTCTGCGGTACCAGCAATTCTTCAACAACCTTGCCGCCATTGGCTTCGATAATGGCTCGGGTGGCTTTGGAAGTATTGTGGCCCCAGACGTAGTCATTGGTCATCAGCAGCCAATTCTTGCCATTTACTTTCATCGCATTCTTGACGATGGCATGGGCAAAATTGGTGCCGTTGCCATCCCAGACAAATTTGACGCGATGGCAGTCCTTGCCAGCTTCGGTAGGAGAACTGGAATTGCTGTTCAAGAAAATGCAGCCGTATTTCTGCGCGACCTGCGAAATGGCATTGGCGACACCGGAGTGAATGGCACCGATCAGAAACGCCGCTTCGTTACGCGTGATCATGCGTTCCGCCACCCGTGAGCCAGTGGCGGGCGTGGTCTCGGTATCCATATGCAGCGCCTCGACGGGCCGACCAAGGACGCCACCTTTTTCATTGAACTCCTTGATGGCCAGCATCGCACCCAGGCGTTCTGCCATACCGCTGGCACCGTACTGCCCGCTGGCATCCATGGTGAGACCGATCACCAACGGTTTTTTTGATGCCGATTGCGCCCAGGCGTGTTGGGTTTTCCACGGACCGTAAAAACTCGCCGCGCCTGCGCCCAACGCCATCGCCTGAAGCAAGCTTCGACGACGCGCGGAAGGCAAGGCAGTGGATGGTAACTCTTCGTGTTGCTGCGGCAAAACAATTTTCTCGTCAGACATGGCAGTTTCTCCTTCCAGGTTTTGGTTGGGACGCACTTTCGGCGCCCTTCGCGTAACTACGTATTAACGTTTCACAATCTGAAACCCATTGGCTTTCTCCTGCACCTCGATCAATGAGGGTACTAATTTGTCGCCATAGCCCTGTGCGACGGCGTGAACAAACGTCTGATGCACGGCCTCACCCATGAAGCTCACCACCGGCAGCATTTCCGTCATATGGGTGTAGTAGCGCAAGTCCTTGCGGGCATTCGCGATGGAGAACTTCATGCCCGCGAAGTCACCTTTGACGGCGTTTTCGGCAATCATCTTGTAGACGCCCGAATTCACGCCGCCAGCGGAAACGACTTGATGAAATTTTTCCAGCGAGACCCCGGCGCGCGCTATCGACGCAAATGCTTCTGCTGTACTCGCGGCAATCGATAGCGCGAGGAAGTTGTTGACCAGCTTCAGCACATGCCCGTGGCCCGGCGGGCCAACGTGGAAAATATTCTCGCAATAGGCCGCCAGCACCGGGCGTATCTGCTCGAAGGTCGCCTCATCCGCGCCCACCATCGTATTGAGGCGACCTTCCTCGGCTTCCTTGGGCGTTCGCGCCAGGGGTGCATCGATGAATTTGACACCCTTGGCAGCAAGCGTCTCGCGGATGCGCGTCGTCGAATCAGGCTCGGCGGTGGACGTATCAATAACTATCAGCCCTTCGCGTGCCACACTGAGCAAGCCGTCTGCGCCGAACACGATGTTCTCGACCTGGGTAGAGCCGGTCACGCAAATGATCACGATATCGGCGCCGCGCGCCGCTTCGGCATTGGTCTTTGCTTCGCTGGCACCGGCGGCGAGCAGGTCGTCCAGGCGCGAGCGATCACGATTGACTTTCAGATTGAGGGCGAAGCCCTTGGCCAGCAGATTTTTGGCCATGCCGTGGCCCATCATGCCGATGCCGATAAAGCCGATGCGTGGTGTACTCATGAGGCGATTCCTTTTGCCAATTGTGGTTTTGGTCGGAGTGTTTTGTTGGTGGCGGCGGCGCGGTCCCAGAGCGCGATCAACTCGCGGTAGCCGCGTGCAATCTGATCGATGACTTCAGCGTCGGTGGCGTTGCCGGCAAACCATTCCGCGGCGGCCGCAGCGAAGACTGTGCGGCCCACTGCGAAGCCCCGGCAACGCGGTTCACTGGCAGCCGCGGCAAAACTGGTTTCCAGCCTGTCAGCGGACGCTTCCATGCCTAGAACCAGCATGCCCTGGCAAAATGGGTCACGTGCGGCGATCAGTGCACCGAGCGCGTGCCAGATCGCAGGGTCGTTAGAGGGTGGCAGCTTCCACCAGTCGGGGCGAATGTCGGCGTCGTAGAGTTGTGTCAGCGCACGCACCATTGTTTGCGCATCGTCGTTGGATAGATCCGGGGGAATGATTTCCAGCAACAGTTCATGGCCGGTAGCATGGCAGGCTTCGGCAAGCCCACGCATGCGTTCAATTTGTGCGGATTTCAATCCGTCAGCGTCATCGGGGTGATAGAAAACAAGGCATTTGACGACATGCTCTGTCGGCCAGGTGCGGAGCGCCAGCCCCGCATTGGCGCCAGCTTCAAATTCAACCGGGATAGAGCCGGGCGTTTCGACCGGGCGCGCGATCCACAATCCCTTACCAGTCAGCATCGGCAATACATTTTCACCGTAATAATCGTCAAGCAACACGCCGGTGTCGTTGCGGCCCTCACTCACATTGAGAAATGCCGCTGC
>JBDTPE010000306.1:0-4279 GCA_039932875.1 Betaproteobacteria bacterium
GGAAATAGCGATTGCCGTGGTGGCCATGTTCAATGCCGTCATGCCAGTGAAGGCTGCTCTAGTCTCATTTCATTAAATTGACGCATTAAGCAACAGCCGAATGAAACTCCGCAAACTCACCCCCGACGAAAAACTCCTGCTCGCGCTTTCGTTTGCCCAGCTCGTCGCCTGGGGCAGTTGCTATTACGCGTATGCCGTGCTGATGGAGCCGATCCAGGCGGCGCTCAGCATTTCCAAAAGTACCACGGCAGGCGCATACAGCCTCGGGCTGCTGGTGATGGGTTTTACCAGTGTCGGCGTCGGCCTCCTGATCGACCGGGGGCGGCATTTCCAGGTTTTGGTCGGCGGCACCCTCGTTACCATGACCGGCATGCTGCTTCATGCGGCGGTACAAACGGTGTGGCAACTCTATGCGGTGTGGGCGCTGATCGGCGCGGGCATGGCTTGCACACTGTACGAATCGGTATTCGCGTTCCTGATCCGCACCTATCCGAATGATTACCGCCGCCGCATCACCTTCGTGACCTTGTTGGGCGGACTGGCCAGTACGGTGTTCTGGCCGCTCACCGCCCTGCTGCTGGCCAAGTTTGGCTGGCGCGGTGCGCTGGTCGGGCTGGCCGCACTGCAACTGGTGGGCGCCCTGCTGTGCTATCTGATCTATTTGCCGCGTCATTCCCCAGCCCGGAAAATACAGGAAGAAAAGCCCGCCTCCGCCGCCGCACTGCTACGCTCGCGCCCGTTCGTGTTGCTGGCCATTTCGTTTACCTTGCAATCGATCGTCCTCGCGGGCCTGGCCGCGCACATCATCGCGCTCTTTTCCGCCGCGGGTGTCGGCACGGCCATCGGCCTGCTGGCCGCCTCGTCCATCGGGGTGATGCAGGTGCTGGGGCGCATCGTGGTGCTGTTCGCGGGCTCACGCATGAATTCCGCGATGACGGTGAAAGTGGTGGTGTGGCTGTTGCCGGCGGCGGTCATCACGCTGCTGGTGATGAGCGTGAGCACGTGGTTCGCGTTCCTTTATGCGTTTCTTTTCGGCACCGGCAACGGCATGATGACCATCGTCAAAGGCACGGCCACCGCCGACCTCATCAGCAAGGATCGCGTGGCCATGCTGAACGGAGTATTGGCGATGCCCATGTCCGTTGCGCGCGCGGCCGGACCGATATTGATTGCCAGCTGCTGGGATTTTTTCGGCAGCCCGCAGGCCGCGGTGTGGGTGGTGCTGGTGATTGCCTGTTGTTCCGCGTTTGCGCTGGCGGCGGCGTATCGGGCGGCGGGCAGCACGGATATTGCCACTTAAAACTCTAGCACTGGCGCGGCGTTTCAGCCGTTTTATGTCTGCGATCCGCACCAGTGCTAGAGTTTGGTAAAAATATTGGCGGCGGGCATCCCCAGCCAAAACCCACCCGCACAGGTAGGAAACGCGTAACCCCCGTTGACGCATCCCCACCCCGCCACTATCCTGCAATTAACAGTTCACGTCCGGGATAAGGATGAGAGCCGCACGCACAAATACCAAATAACCAATCGGGAAGGCGCGAATGCGCAGCGCACGATCGCGGCACATCATCCTGGCATATTCAATTGCCTTCTTCATGCCCGGCATCGCGCCCGCCGCAGAAGAAACGGCCAGCGCACGGCTGGTGTTGTCGGACCCGAAGCTATCAGCCGACTTGGATGCAGCGCTCAAGGGTAACTTTCCAGAGCAAAAGCAGTAACAGCATCGAAATCAATGGGTGCCAAGTTCGATACTCTTCACTGAATGCATCAAGCCTGAAAAAATAGAAAAAATAGGATCACACCAATTTTGAAGACCCTTGGCCACGGCGAAGTAGAGTCAAACACTAGCATCCATGATGCCTTACAGCCAGAAATCGCCTGAAACGCCGCGCCAGAGTCTTCAGTCAACACGTCCGCTGGAGCATTCCGATTTCATCTACTGCTTGCGAAAAGTATTACCGCGGTGATACCATGAATTCATGAAAATCACAATCTCTGTTCCAGACCCTGTCTTCCATGCCGCCGAAAAGCTGGCGGCAAACCTGAAGACGACCAGAAGCCAGCTCTATTCCGAAGCGCTGGCCAGTTTCGTCAATTCCCATGCTTCTCACAACATAACCGAGCGGCTCAATGCCGTTTATGCGATCGAGGGTTCCACGTTGGCGCCTGAGTTCGCCGCTGCGCAATCGAAGAGCTTGGTTCGTGAAGCGTGGTGAGATTTGGTGGGCCTCGCTTCCCGAACCCGCAGGCTCCGGTCCCGGTATGCGACGTCCGGTACTCGTGATCCAGTCAAATCCGTTCAACGAAAGCCGAATCGCGACCATGGTTGTCGCGGTAGTTACGTCCAATCTGACGCTTGCCGATGCGCCCGGAAACGTGCGCATAAGTAAATCGGAATCGGGACTTTCAAAGCCATCGGTCGTCAATGTTTCTCAGTTGCTGACCATCGACCGAAGCTTTCTTACCGACCGCGTAAAGGCGTTGCCGGGGCAGGTGATGATCAAGGTCTCTGAAGGGTTGCGCCTGGTGTTGGCGCTATAGCGATCAATGCGGCCGGGCTCGATATGCCAGCGGATGCTGCCTAAACCCAAGCATTCACGCGCTTCCCGGACCGTAAAATCAAAGGTGCCAAGAATAATAGGGGACAGCCCCCCGGTTTCTCACAACTACTCTCCTTGCCGATCATCCGTTTTGCCTTCCTTTGCCGGCCTCCCGGATACGCCACGCACTGCTCGCCTTCCCAGCGCCGTCTCAATCTGTTTTTGAAAGCGCTTGTTGCCCAAAGCATAGTTGCCGTTGGTCGCACGGCGAATTTCGTCGACCAGTTCTTCATCCACCTGCACCCGGAACCACGCCCGGTATGCGTCGCGCCGGTCGCCTTCTGATCGACCCAGCCGCCGGTATTCGTCGCGTGGCGAAATCAGCGCAATCGCTCTTCCCAGTCCATTGGCATGATAGCGGGACCAGCGGTAGTCCTTCGGTTTGATCACCATGCCGGCACGCACCGGAATGGGTTCGATGTAGCGATAGCAGGACAGCACGTAGTGTTCGCTTTGCATGAGTCAGGACCGGAAGCGGCCTTCCCATAAGGTTCCGGTTCGCGGGTAGGTGCGGTTAACGTACTGCACATAGCGCTGCCCCAGATGCTTCATCAATAAGCCGGCACTGTCCTCCCTGGCCGGCGTGAGCAGCAGGTGCACGTGGTTGGTCATAAGTACATAGGCATGCACGGCGCAACCGAATTGGCTGGCGAATTCCTTGAGGTAATGCAGGTAGAACTGATAGTCCGCCTCGGCGTGAAAGCAGACTGAGCGGTTATTGCCACGCTGGATGATGTGCCAGGCAATGCCGGGGAGTGACAGGCGGGCGCGGCGGGGCATGGTGGGAACTGGTGGACCAAGACAACACCCGCTTGTCAGAAAATAACCGTGTCCCTTATTATTGCGACGGCAAGCTGCCGACGCAATCAATCATGCGAAGATACGAGCATGATTCGTGGGGAAACCTCAGTGTCTGACCCCATTTTTTCCCCGTGCGGACCCCGTACGTGCGCCAGAGCATCCGCTTCACTCCTTCTGGGCAACGCTACTGTCTTTCCGAAAACCGGCCAACTTCTCAAAGTGCACAGCCATTCTGATAAAAAATAGCAGTTGAGCGGAAGTAACAGCTAGAAATATTGGCAACCAGGGCAGACCCGTCCCCAATCTGCTCAGCCAATCAGGGGTCGAAACATCGGACGGAATTGTCGAATGCACCCATGCTCGAAACATGTATCCAGTCAACCAAAAGAGCCCCCAAATTGCGAAATAGACACGGATGGCAACCGCAACCGTTAGACAGGCAAAGTCAACAACAAAAGTCTTGGACTCGTTTCCGTTACCTTTGTCGAAACATCTGGACACCCCCCAAGTCGTGACTATCGTAAGAATGAAAAATTCAAAGCCCCCAAGCCAGGTTCTGCCGACATTAGCGAAGGTAACTGTGGAATAACCGAGAAACGAGAACAGAATCCAACCCGCCCAAACGTATTTAGTCTTTTCATATTCGCTCAGCTTGTTTGTTGCTAGATCCCTGACTAATTTATCGGTGTCCAAGTAGTTCATTTTTTAGCTGGCCCTTTTTGTTCTTGACTGAAATTCACTTGATTCTTATTGGATCGCTGAAATGAGCAGCGACCTACTTTCGCAAGAGCCCGCGACGTCGAAGAGTCCATTTCTGAGCGTTAAATGGTGTCTGACCCTCATGTCACTCGGTTAAGCGTTCTTTGCGCGCGAATCAG
>JBDTPE010000307.1:0-4270 GCA_039932875.1 Betaproteobacteria bacterium
GCACGGTGACCAATATCCGTTCCGGTGCACGCTCGCCGGTCGCTGGCATCGTGCACTCCCTTACCCTACTGCTGGTGATTGTCGTCGCCGCACCGCTCGCTGGGTACATTCCGTTGGCGGCATTGGCAGCGATCCTGCTATGGGTCGCCTACAGCATGGCCGAGTGGAACGAATTCGCCAAGCTCAAACAATTTTCGATGTTCTATCGCATCACGATGCTGTCGACATTCTTCCTTACCGTGGTGTTCGATCTGGTTGTTGCGGTACAGGTGGGACTGATTCTGGCCAGCCTATTTTTCATCTACCGCATGTCTTCGCTGACGCGCGTCGATGTCATCGACCTGCCGTCTACACAATCGCAACTCCCTGACGGGCGCGTGGTCGGCGCGGTACGTATTTTCGGCTCACTATTTTTTGGCTCGGTGACGAAACTCGAATCGCTGCTCGACCCCGCCGGAAAACTACCCGACGTGCTGATCGTGGAAATGCACCAAACCATCAACATGGACAACACCGGCCTTGAGGCACTTGAGAGTCTGCACAAACTGATCACCCAGCGCGGCGGGCTGATGATGATCGTCGGCGCAAATGAACAGCCGCTTCAATTGCTCAAGCGCAGTGGCTTTGTCGGACGCATGGGCGAGGACAATCTGCGTGCATCGCTCGAAGACGCGCTCTACATCGTAGGAGCGCCATACGAGACCCTGATTGATCCAGCTTAGTTGAGGGACGACGTTGTCGAGAATCGCCCGGCAAGAAAATCCACGAATGTACGCACCTTGGCAGAGAGGTGCCGCCGGCTGGGGTAAACAGCGTAGATGTTGTAGGGCGCAGGCCGAAAAGTTTTGAGTATTTCCACCAGCGCACCCGACGCCAGCAAGGGATTGACGATGAAATC
This sequence comes from Betaproteobacteria bacterium, assembly GCA_039932875.1. Classification (GTDB taxonomy): domain Bacteria; phylum Pseudomonadota; class Gammaproteobacteria; order Burkholderiales; family Usitatibacteraceae; genus UKL13-2. Next base: position 899 of record JBDTPE010000307.1, read on the forward strand.
CGGCTCCAGCGCGATGCCCACACCCGCAACCGCAATGGCCGCAAGCATCTCGCCGTTGTTGGCGTGTACGCTGCCGTCTATGCGCACCTTGATTTCGTTTTTTTGGCGATCCTGAAAAGTCCAGAGGTTCTTGACCGGCGCGAACTCGTAGGTGAAACAGTTGTGACTTGTCAGGTCGTCCGGATGCTTCGGTGTGCCATTGCGTTTCAAGTAGTCTGGCGATGCACACGCGACAAGCCGCATGCCGCCGATTCTGCGTGCGATCAGGTTCGGGTTGCCGAGGTCGCCGATGCGTATCGCCAGATCCAGACCCTCTTCGACCAGATCGACGAAACGGTTCGATGCCGAGATATCGAAGCGCACGTCAGGGTAGCGAGCCTGAAATTCACCGATGGCAGGCGCCAAATGCGGAACGCCGAAACTGGTCGAACAGGTCAGGCGAATGGTGCCGCGCGGATTGATCGTGCTGCTCGACACGACGGCTTCGGTTTCCTCCAGATCGGCCAATAGATGCAAGGCGCGCTCGAAGTACGCCTGACCGCTTTCGGTTAGTGAGATACGTCGCGTAGTGCGATTCAGAAGGCGCGTCGTCAGATGTGCCTCAAGGTCCGCAATTTGCCGGGAAACGGCGGACGTGGACATGTTCAGCCGTTCTGCGGCGCGTGCAAAGCTGCCCTGCTCCACCACCTTCACGAACACGGTCATCGCCGCTAGTCTGTCTAAGGCCATATTTTGATTATTGCTAAAAATGGGATAAATAATTGCCATTTAAGATCTTTATCCCACATTTAGCAACTAGCATAATTCCGACCATCAGCAAACTTCTCGCTGCGACCCTCCATCAAACAACAAAGGAATCACATGAAATTGTTCTTTTCTCCCGGCGCCTGTTCACTGTCGCCACGCATTGCATTGCTCGAAGCGGGCTTGCCATTCACGGCACAAAAAGTCGATACCAAGACCAAAGTCATCGATGGCGGTGGAGACTTCTGGGCAATCAACAGCAAAGGTTACGTGCCATTGCTGCAACTCGACAACGGCGAATACCTGAGCGAAGGCCCGGCGATTGTTCAGTATATTGCCGATCAAAATCCCGCCTCCGGCCTGGCGCCTGCGGCAGGCACGATGGCGCGCTATCGTTTGCAGGAGATGCTTAATTACATCACCTCGGAAATCCATAAGGGTTTCGGCCCGCTGTTCGACCCTACGATGTCGCCGGAAATAAAGCAGATATTCAAAGACAAGCTCGGCAAACGTTTTGACTGGCTCACCACGCAACTTGAGGGCAAGGACTATTTGATGGGTGGGAACTTCACCGTCGCCGATGGTTACTTGTTCACCGTGTTGAACTGGGGCCAGTGGGTTGGACTCGATATCGCCAAATGGCCGGTGTTGGCTGCATATCAGGCACGGGTCGCGGCCAGGCCGAAGGTGCAGGAAGCGTTGAAGGCGGAGGGGCTGATTAAGTAAGTCCATCTTGATTTCACGTAAAGAATAGGACTGCATCCGGCCCCAAATGTAGCTGTGCAAAGCAAATTGGCTAAATCACCGCCTTGCTCCTTCCCCCGTAGCGGAGGAAGGGGCAAGCCGTGATCACCGTGCTGCCCACCATCGTAGAAAATCAATATTCCTAACGAAGAAGGCAATCATGCAAAAGCTCCCCACACTGTTCCTCTCCCACGGCTCACCCATGCACGCGATCAACGCCGGTGCCGCAGGCGAAGTGTGGGCGGCGCTGGCAAAGGAATTGCCAAAACCCAAGGCAGTGTTGATGGTGACGGCGCACTGGGAAACCAACTTACCGATGTTGTCGGGCAATGCGAAACCATCGATGATTTACGACTTCGGCGGCTTCCCCGAGGCGCTCTACAAGATCACCTATCCCGCGCTGGGCGCACCGGACATCGCCGCAAGAGCGCAAGCGCTATTGAAAGGCGCCGGACTCACTGCCGGTATCGATGGCTGCCGCGGGCTTGATCACGGCGCTTGGGTACCGCTGCTGAAAATGTATCCGGACGCAGATGTGCCGGTTGTACAGCTATCCGTGCAATCGGCAATGAATCCGCGCCACCATTACGACGTCGGTCGTGCATTGGCACCGCTGACGAGCGAAGCCGTATTGATCGTCGGTTCGGGGCATTTGACGCATAACTTGCGTGACTGGATGATGTCGCGCGGACAAGCCGCACATGCCCCATACGCGCAGAAATTTCAGAGCTGGGTGTTCGAACATCTCGCTGCGCACGACCTCGACGCACTTACCGCATATCGCAGTCAGGCGCCCGACGCAGTACGCGCGCACCCGACAGAAGAGCATTTCCTGCCGCTTTTCGTGGCATTGGGCGCAGCGGGACCGGATGCCGAACCCATTCGCGTTTTTGAAGGGTTCGAGGGAAATGCGTTGGTCATGGATGCCTATCGGTTCGGATAGCCGATGGATTGCTCCGTTTACACCGGCGTAGAAAACTCAAACGGCTTGGTAGGCGTGCCTTGATGAAAGAACATCACCCAGTGTCCATTCGCGCGGGTCCATAACGAGCTTCGGTTGGAATACATCGGTGGCCGAGCAGAGCCGAAGCGTTTGACCGACCGGTACGTGAGTAGCGCAACGCCTTCGGCCAGCACATCAAGCCTGAAATCGCCCGAGGTCATGTCGACCACTTCGGTCGACAGATAGTCGATAACCATTTGCTTGTCGATGAGGCCACCGGAGCTGCCGAATTCGAAGAAGTCATCGCGCAACAAGTGTTGCGCGCCAAGCGCGTCATCAACCGACCGCTGTTGCTGCAACGCAAGTTCCAGCCTGACGAGTTCCTCAAGCAACACGATGGTTTCCGACATTGACTGTCCGGTGCCGCCGCTTTATTTCAGCTTGGCAATGTCCGTTGCCGTGACGCAAACGGCTTTGTGCAACCACAGGTTGATACCCGGCTCACCGACCGCATCAACTCTGTCAGCACCGCCCTTGGGTCCGTAACCCTGCATGGAATTGGCGCCGCCCCAAGTGGAGGTGAGAAGTTTGGGCGTTTCGCCACTCATGTCATAGACCGAAATCTTCACCAGTTCGTCGTAGGCGGGCGTCTTGTTGACCTTCACGAGTTCACCGAACTTCTTCGCGGTCTTAAGCAAGTCGCCGTACTTCGCCTTGGTGGCCGGCTCGATCTGTAAACCGAGTTCAAAACCGTTGGCCAGCTTGGTGCGGTGAATCTCGGCTGAGTACACTTCCCAGTCGTCAATACCCATGCCACCTGAAGAGAGTGTAACGGACTGGGTGCGCTCCCCGCTCGTCAGGCAAGAGGCGGCGGCGTTGCACGCGCCAAAGACGATGGAAAAGCTGCATAGGGCCAAGGTGATCGAGTTGCGCATTTGTAA
>JBDTPE010000308.1:0-4262 GCA_039932875.1 Betaproteobacteria bacterium
AGCGCTTCCAGAAATATCGCCGGCAGACGGCCCGACGGACGCCAGCCCAAATTGCCGCCCTGCAAGGCATCCGGCGCATCGGAATACTGCGCCGAGATTTGGGCAAATTCCGCGCCTTTACGCAGTTCGGATAGCGCCTGCAGTGCACGCTTGCGGCGCGCCTCGATTTGCACCGACGTTGCCTGCTCAGGCACCAGCACCAGGATGTGTGCCAGACGGAATTCCTGGTCGGTATTGGCTTCACGCGATTCGAGCAACAATTGCGTATCGATTTCGGCGTCGGTCACGTTGATGTTGCCACCGACTTCGCGTTCACGCAGACGCGTCTTCATGACCTCGCTACGGATTTCTTCGCGGAATTTATTCCAGCGAATACCATCTGCCTCGGTCAGGCGGCGGAATTCGGTCATCGACACGCTGTTTTCATCAGCGATACGCTGCAAGGTCTTGTCCAGCGTGGTGTCGTCGACCTTGATGCCACTTTCCTTGGCCTCCTGAATCTCGACCAGGTCGAGGACCATGCGATCCAACAACTGTTTCTTGAGCAAATCGATCGGCGGCAACTGGGTGCCTTGCTTTTTCAATTGCGCAACCACGGTCGCCATGCGGTCGTTCAGGTCATTTAGGGTGATGACTTCGTTATTCACCACGGCGACGATGCGATCCAGCTCAATAATGCCGCCCGCCTTTGGTGGCGAGGCCAGTGTCGTATCTATTCTTGTGGCCGGCGTAAGTAGTGGATTGGATGCAGCACCTGGCGCCAGCGGCGCTTGCGCGATAGCGCCGGTGACGGCAGCGGCAAATACGGCAGTGGCAACGACGCGGCAAATGCGTGAAAAGCGATGGTTCATGACATGCTCTCTACAAAGAATTATCGACCGTACTGGTCACCCGGACGGTCGTCTGACCGCCGGTAGCCGGAAATGTTCTGTTTCAACGTTTCCGCTGGATTGACGCCCAGCTTGGAAAGCCCCTTTAATTCCAACTGGAACTGGATCGAGTTCGAATACTTCTGGGCGGCGGTGGCAAAACGATGCGCCACGAGCCGAAATTCCCAGCAACCTTGATTATACTCGACCCCAAGCAGGCCCTCGATGAGGCGCCTATCCTGTATCGAATAGTTGGCGCGCGCCAATAGTGTCCATGCCGGCGCCACTTTTCCAAACGGCCACTGCGTCGAAATATCGAATTGCTTCAATGAGTCACGGGTAAACCGGTAGCTGAAATTGAGAAGCTTGCCGCCATCGGCGTTGTAACGCGCTGCGATATTGGTTCTCTCGAATTGTTTGGTTGAAGCCGAGTACTGGAATCCGGAATCAAGTGTCCAGTTATCCGAAACCTGCCCGGAAAGGGCTGCCAGAAAGTCGGAACGGCTGATGTTGCCCGTGGTGATATCCGTCAGTGCTTGCGCGTCAACGGTTGTCAGTGTCACCCGCTGAGTTCCGAAGAAATAGCGTTGTCCGATGGAGGCGCGCAGGCGTTCGATACCGGTGAGGTTTTCGATAAAGCGTGTGGTCACGGCCGCCGTCACCTGTCTGGCATCCGAGATCCGGTCACCACCGACGAACAGGTTTTCATTGAAAATCTGCGCGAAACTGAAGTCGGTGCCCGTGGTAGAGAAATTTGGCAGTTTGCTTTGCTCGCGGAAAGGTACATAAAGGAAGAACAGGCGAGGCTCCAGCGTTTGCGTAATCGACTGTGAGAAGAATGTCGCCGGGCGCTCAAACGCCAGCCCGCTATCAAGGCTAACGATGGGCAAGGCACGCGTGCCGCCCTCATAGCTTGCCGTGTTTCTGGTCAACGAATAGTGGGTGGCATGGAAGCCAATTTTGGGTGTGATGAATCCGTACGAACTCGAAAGCGGATAGGCAATGGAGGGATACACCAGCCAACGGTTGCCGCTCACCAGCGTCGGGTGCTCGAATGCGGTGAATTCGCCGATGGTATTCAGCTCAAAGCCGTTCCATCGATTTGGTCGCATATTGAAAGTGATTTGCGGGGCTAGCCGGTAGGGCGGCAGAATGCGATCAGCCGTCGGGTCTTGCAAGGTCTGGAAACTCAGATAACGCGCCGTCAATTGACCATAGTCGCTCGCGTAGGCGAGGGAGACTTCGCGCGGCAGATTGGTTTGCGCCGTGTTGTTGATACGCGTCGACAGGTCGCGAAAATAATTGTCATCCGAGACCTTCTGTGCATTGATCGATGCACTCCAGCCCGGCGCCAGCCACCTCTCCAGATTTTGATAATGCCGCACCGACGCAAGGTAACGATCACGTTCCGCCAGGCGGTCACTGGGCAGGTACTCGGTATCGACCTGTCCCAGAAAGTCGCGATTCAGATAACGCACTTCGGCGCCCAGTTGCAAGCCGCGACGCGTAAAAATCTTTGGCGTGATGGTGGCATCCACATTCGGTGCAATATTCCAGTAATACGGCGCCGCTATCTCAAGACCGCTGCTAGACGAACTGCCGATGGTTGGAGCCAGAAAGCCTGATTTGCGGTCGCTATTTAGCGGAAACGTCATGTAGGGCATGTACAAAATCGGCACACCCTTGAATTCGACGATCGCGTTATAGCCGGTGCCGATATTTCGCGCGCGGTCCAATGACAATTCGCTCACACGCAGATACCAATCGCTTTGATCGAGTTTGCAGGTCGTATAAAACGCGTTGTACAGGCGCTCCTGATCGTGGCCTTCGAAATCCATGCGCTGTGCCGCGCCGCGCGCTTCAAAGCGCTGTGCTGGTCTGTCCGGGCTCTTGGAGAAGAAAAAGGTTGGATCGCCAATGCGCCCAACTTCAGATTCCACCTTCAGGCGTAGACCCACGCCAGTGACCACATCACCATCACGGTTTATGCGTACTTTGCCCGGCGCAGTGGCGATATCGGTAGTTTGGTCGTAATCGAGTTGGTCGGCAGTCAACACCGAGTTGCCCTGCTTGAGCGAAACATTGCCTTTGGCCGAAACGCTCTTTTCGGCGACACCGTCAATGCTGTCGGCAGAAATCACGCGCGGGCCGCTTTTAAGTGGGCGGTCGATCAATGCAGCCGGTGTTGGCAGCGATCGATCAAGCTTGAGGCCCTCGCGAATCGCCGCGTCCAGCTCGGCCTGGGTAGGCGGCGTGGTTTGTTGCGCATGCAACGACGTCATTTTCACCGCGCTGGTACCGGCGATCACCAGCGCCAGTGCCGCGAACAGGCGGGAGCGTCTCAACCGGGGTGCGGGCGAGTCACTCAAAGGTAAACGGGCAAAGTACAGAGGAGCCAAAGGGGGTCGGATGGTAATATTCGGGCTGTCAAAAAATGAAGAAACCACATGATTCACGATGCTTCACCACGCATGCAGGCGCTCACTGCGTGGCTACAGCCGCTACTGGCTGGCGAGGGCGTATCCGACTATCAACTCGCCCCCGCGTCTGAAGACGCCAGTTTCCGCCGCTATTTTCGCATAACCACCCCGTCAGGCACACGCATCATCATGGATGCACCGCCGACGCAAGAAGATTGCCACCCGTTCGTCAAAGTGGCCGGTCTCATGCGCGATGCCGGTGTGCGCGCGCCGCAGATTCTGGCGGCTGATTTGCAGCAGGGCTTCCTGCTACTGACCGATCTGGGGCGCCAGACCTACCTCGACGTACTGACCGAGGACAACTTCGATACCCTGTTCCGCCCCTGTGCGGACACGCTGGTGAAATGGCAACTCGCCTCCAAGCCGGATGTACTGCCGACGTACGATGCGCCGCTGCTAAAACGCGAACTGAGCCTATTTCCCGACTGGTATATCGCCAAACATCTGCAAGTTGAACTGACGCACACCCAGCAGGAGACGCTGGAACGGATGTTCGCGCTCATCATTGGCGCCAGCCTTGCGCAGGAGCGCGTGTATGTGCATAGCGATTACATGCCGCGAAACTTGATGGTGGCAGATGATGGCCAGGAAAATGTCCCCGGCGTCATCGATTTTCAGGATGCCGTTTACGGCCCCATCAGCTACGACATCGCCTCGCTCTATCGCGACGCCTTCATCTCGTGGGACGAAGAACGCGTGCTCGACGGCACCATCCGGTACTGGGAAAAAGCCCGCAATGCTGGATTGCCGGTACCCGATAGATTCGACGATTTCTATCGCGATGTCGAATGGATGGGCCTGCAACGCCACCTAAGAATCCTCGGCATTTTTGCGCGCATCCACTACCGCGACGGCAAGCCGCAATACCTGGCCGACGCGCCCCGCTTTGTGCATTACGTGAGGAAAACCTGCG
>JBDTPE010000309.1:0-4244 GCA_039932875.1 Betaproteobacteria bacterium
CTTCCCGGAAAACCCGTAAACTCCTGACGTGCGTAGCGACAATTTGAAACGGACAATGACATGATTAACGGTTCTTGCCACTGTGGCGCAGTTCAATGGCGTTTCGACGCCGTTCCCGAGTCGGCCACTGCCTGCAATTGCACGGCATGCCGACGCTACGGCGTACTATGGATTTATGATTTCGAAAGCGAAGGCGTCCATGTTTCGGGTCCGACGCAAACCTACGTACGCGGGAAAGCGTTGGGCTTTCATTTCTGCCCGCAGTGCGGGTGCATGGCGTATTGGCGGGCACTGCAAGCCAACAACGAAGGCCGGCGGCGCTTGGCAGTCAACGTGCGGCTGGCTGAGCCGGAGGCTGTGGCGCACCTACCCATTGACCATTTCGACGGGCTCGTCAATTTTGAAGATCTGCCGCGAGACGGAAAATGCGTTGCAGACTATTGGTTTTGAGCCGCATCCCTTGGCTTGACAATACTGCGCAGCATCTTGTCGACGATAGATTAGAGCTATACACACTCAACTGCAAAATGAGTCCAATAACGCGATGAAGTACGACTGGATCTTGTTCGACGCCGACGACACCCTGTTTCATTTCGACGCATTCACCGGCCTGCAACGCATGTTCGCGGGCTTCGACACCGGCTTTTCCGAGCAGGATTATCTGGATTATCAGGAAATAAACAAGCCGCTATGGGTGGAGTACCAGAACGGCGCAATTACAGCCAAACAGTTACAGCACAGGCGCTTCAACAGTTGGGCGGAAAAACTGCAGACCCCGGCGCACCAGTTGAACAGCGCCTACATGGCGGCACTTGCCGAAATCTGCACGCCACTTGAAGGCGCGATCAGCTTGCTAAATGCGCTCAAGGGTCGCGCCCGCCTCGGCATCATTACCAATGGCTTTACCGAATTGCAGCAGGTGAGGCTCGAGCGCACCGGCTTGCGGGACCACTTCGATGTGCTCGTCGTTTCCGAGCAAGTCGGCGTTGCCAAGCCGCATCGTGATATTTTTGATCATGCACTGTCGATGATGGGGCAGCCGGTACGCGAGCAGGTTCTGATGGTGGGCGACAATCCGGATTCCGATATCGTCGGTGGCCTCAATGCCGGTCTGCATACCTGCTGGCTCAATGTCGATAACCGAGCGGCACCGGTAGGGGTGATGCCACACTTTCAGGTTTCCTCATTGCACCAACTCGAAAAACTCTTGATCGCAAATGTGTAAGCACGGTAGTTATCCGATTTGGTCGCTGAGTGGCCACAGACAATCATGACCAGCATGCCCGAAGCCCTGCGCATCAGTTGCGACAATTCCGCTCTCGATGTCGTGCTCATCCATGCTTTTCTATCGGAACAATCGGCCTGGGCACAAGGCATTCCGCTAGCCACCGTACAAAAGTCCATCATGCACTCGCTGTGCTTTGGAGGATTTCTCGGCACGGCCCAAGTCGCCTTCGCCCGCGTTATTTCTGATTTCGCCACGTTCGCCAATCTGGTCGATGTGTTTGTGCTGCCCGAACATCGCGGCAAAGGTCACAGCAAGACACTGGTTCGGTCAGTGATCGCCCATCCCGATTTGCAGCGTCTGCGGCGTTTTACGCTGGCCACCGCAAACGCGCACGGGCTGTATGCGCAATTCGGTTTTAGCGCACTTCACAAACCAGAATCGCATATGGAGCGCTACGACGCCATGGTCTATACGTCGGCCAGCCACGAGTCCGACTCATGATTCTTGAAGTTGCCCAGCTGCAAATTCGCAATGGGCAGGAGCCCGCATTCGAGGTAGCCTTCAACGAAGCGCAGGCAATCATCGCGTCGATGCCAGGCTATCTGGGTCATTCGCTGCAGCGCTGCGTCGAACAGCCGAACCAATATGTGTTGCTGGTGAACTGGGCCACGCTGGCAGACCATGAAACCGGCTTTCGCCAATCTGTGCAATACCAACAGTGGCGCGCACTTCTGCACCGCTTCTACGACCCCTTCCCGACAGTACTGCACTACACGCGGATCGCCGGTTCGGATTCGATCTGGAACGTCTGAGTGCGAATGCTTCAGGTGAGGGTAAAACCGAATGCGCGTATCGCCGAGTTGTGCGAAATGCCTGATGGAACATGGTCGGCGCAGATCAAGTCACCGCCAGTCGATGGCAAGGCCAATGCAGAATTGGTGGCGCTTGTTGCTAGTCACTTCGATATACGCAAGTCCCTAGTGACGGTTAAAAGTGGGGCATCAGGCCGCATGAAGCTGATCAGAATCGACGAAGCGTAGGCCGAAACGCGAGTCTCAATCATCTTTGCGCCTTTTAATTAAACATGGTGAACTGCCCTATTGGTGCGGTGTTTGGGGCGATTGTGCTTCAAACGGCAAGCTGGGCGCGGGGTTTCGTATTTGCGTACATATGATAATGACTGCCCCTTTGATCTCTTCAAAACGACGAGATGATCGAGCGACTTGATCTCCTACCGGCAACTTGCGATGAAAATGAACATCAATCCTCATTGGAATCACGGCTTAATGCTCGCTATCAAACCCAACTGGATCAGATTGGAGTTTGACAATCTTGCAAAAATAGTTTATACTATTCACCATGTAATTAACATTTAGTTAATTTATTTGCCAGTGTTTTGATCCGCAAGTCTATGGTCATTGATAGCCTACTATCAAGGTAAGCCACCGCGAACCGTAGCAGGTCTTGGCAAATCGACGCCGAGCGTAGATTTCTAAAAGTAAACACCAGCTATTCAGTGGATTTACGACTTCCACGGCAACGTGGCGCCGGACAGACTAGAGCGTCGCGAAGCAGCTTCGGGACGTACGAGTTAAAGCTGTGTTGTCCCCCGTTCCGCTTGGCATTCCCATAAACCCCCTCAAGATTAGGAGATACGAACATGACAAAACGAGACGAATACGCAACCAAGATGAAAGCCCAGATCGACGACCTGAATGCTCAGATCGATACGTTGCAGGCCAAGGCCAAAGAAGCCAAGGACGATGCGCGCGAAAAGTATGAGACCGAAATGACCAAGCTCCGCGAGCAATCAAAAAAGGCCGGGGACAAGCTGAAGGAGTTGAAGAGCGCGGGCGAAGACAACTGGGAGAAACTGGTCGGTGAGATGGACAAAATTCGTGATGCATTCGTCCATTCATTCAACTACTTCAAGTCCCAACTCAAGTAAGCCGCGTTGTCCCGGACAATCCCGACGGGCCCCTATGGCCCAGTGGGAAGCGGTGGACCGCTCACAAAGGAGGAGCGGTTTCTTTGACGGCATATGCGCTCAAATTCGAAACCCCGCGCCAGACTTGCCGTTTGAAGCCTTTTAGGCTGAGAGCCGTGCCGGCGCTTGCGTTCAGAACTTCAGGTTTTCAACCCCAGCGTCCGATGCGATAGCGCAGGCAGGCTCTTGCGAATGGTCTGCTGGTAATGGGGGTTTACGCCTGCCACGACCACACCTGAACCGCGCGGCAAATGATCCAGCACCACGCCCCAAGGGTCGACGATCATGGAGTCACCGTGAGTTTCACGTCCGTTAACATGAAAGCCGCCTTGCGCTGGTGCGATTACGTACGCAAGGCTTTCGATGGCGCGGGCACGAATCAGCGGCTCCCAGTGCGCTTTGCCGGTGGTGGCGGTGAACGCAGACGGGATGACGATGATGTCAACATTACCCATGGAACGATACAACTCGGGGAAGCGCAGGTCATAGCAGATCGAAAGCCCGATACGGCCATAGGGTGAATCGACCACCACGACCTTGTCGCCTGCCTCGATGGTGCGCTCTTCGGAAAAATTCTCCGCGCCAAGCGCTAGGTTGAACAGGTGAATCTTGTCGTAGCGCGCGACCTGCTTGCCTTCCTTGTCGTAGACGAGACAGGTGTTTCTAACTTTGCCTGGAACACTGGATTCCATCGGGATCGAACCGCCGATCAACCAGATGCGATGCCGTGCCGCTATCTCGGACATCCATTGCTGAATTGGCCCGCCGCCCGGCTGTTCGCGCACCGCCACCTTGTCGGTATCTTTCATCCCCATGATGGCGAAATATTCGGGCAGTGCGATGATACGTGCCCCAGTGCTCGCTGCAATGTCGATCAGGCGCCCGGCTTCATCGAGGTTGGCTTTGACGTTCGGCCCGCTGGCCATCTGAATGGCTGCGACGCGAAAGAAAGACTGTGTAGAACCCGCCGCTTTGAGCAAGGCGTCGGGAATCTGGCCGCTACTCTTGGTGATGATCATGATGTTTTTC
>JBDTPE010000310.1:0-4238 GCA_039932875.1 Betaproteobacteria bacterium
GGACCAGAAGTTATCAGGGCACGTCTGGCGGCCGAGACGGAGATTCGCAGTCAACTGGAAAAGAAATACTCCGCTGCAGCCTGAATGTATGGCAATTTTGAGGAGAAGCGGTTAATGCGTCACCGCCTCCTTACTAGCCGTCCCCACCAACTCGAAATACTTCCCCAGTAATAATAGGGGGCGCACCACCAATATTTCGCTGGCTAGAACGCTTTCGGCAATCCCGCCTGCTTCAACACCGCGTTCGCCGTATTTCGTAATAATGGGGGACGAAGGAAATCAAAGGCGCCGTGGTCGATATACTTCTGAGTCGCGTTGAGATATCGACCACGGCCCCTTATCGCTTATGCAAGTGCCATTCAACGCTGATCCCTTCTGATTTTTAGTTTAAAAACGTAGGTGCACGCTTATGCCATTCTTTGCCCTCGGTTTTGTCGGCATCGCCACTCTCGGTTGCGTCGGGCTGATCTGGCTGGTGCGGCGCTGTTCGAAAAACACGCAGCATCAGCTCTCACGCGCGCTGGGCGTGCCCGACGGCAGTCCGCTGGTGGTCGAGCGAAATGGGCGCACGTTTACGGCCAAGTACACGCGGCCCAGCAAGAATACGCCAGCGAAAATCCGCGTCACCACGTCGGTCGATGACGATGCGAAATCAAGTATTTCGCAGGCGGATCGCGTGTTTGGTCGCGGTAGTGTGGATGTGCGACCCTACTTGGTATTGCGCGGCGAGACTTCGTTTGACCGCTTTGGCAAGCGACACGGTTTGACGCGCGAGATCGATATCGGCGACAAGGATTTTGATGCGGCGGTTTTCATCGAGTCCGAGTCGCGTGAGGACGTCATTCGCAAAACGCTGGCCGATCGTGCGCTTCGTCAGGCGACGCGTGAGTTGATTGCTGACAAGCAGCGCGTGGTGCTTGGTCCCAAAGGTCTTTATGCCGAGCGTCCCATCTCGACGAAAAAGCCAGAGGACTTTGCGATTGAGCGGACCATTGAGCGTCTTGGCGTCATCGCGGCAGGGTTGCCGGTATTCAAGGCGGGCCGTGCTGACAAACAACCTTGGCTATTTGAGGTTGTTCTGGTTATTGCATTCGCTGTGGGCACTATTGCCACTAGCGTTCTTACTGCGCAGTTTGCGGGACCGCTGGGAAATGAGGCGCGGATCACGGGATTCGGCGGCGGGTTTTTATTGTGGTTACTGATGTCGCTTGGCGCGGTCGTCGCATTGCGTGGTCACGCGAATTCGCTGCGTCGAATCAGCATATTTGTCGGTTTTACCCTGATTTTGATTCCATGGGGCACCTACGAAACGCTGTGCTGGGCGAACCGCGCGTGGGATACATCGCCCGGTACCGGCCATGCCACCAAGATTGTGCGGGCATGGACCACCCAACCGAAAGGCAAAATTTATTACCACCTTGAAGTGACCGCGTGGCGTCCTGGTGAATCGGTGCTGCCGCTTGGCGTGTCCGCGACCTTTGCGGAAAAAGCCACCGTCGGTCGCCGCATCATCGTGACGACTCACCAAGGCCGCTTTGGCTGGGAATGGATCGAGTCGTTCAGTCTTGTTCGGCAGCAGTAAGAAATCAAAGGGGCCGATATTCTTCTGAGTCGCGTTGAGATATCGACCACGGCCCTTTATAGTTTTGCTGAACCGATGCGTGCAATAAGAGCCGGAATGGTCAGGTTCTTTGCGAAAGGCAACAAACTAATCTGTGCGGCGAAGGCGATCTACTTGCCAAACATCCCGTCATTTTGCAAACTCAAGACGACTCTAGGCGGACTCATCAAGGGTGAATAACTTACATTCATGATCTCAGCAAGCGGAATGCCTCGCCTGTCCTTCCCAAATCTCACCACGAGGGTATTGCCGGCATCAAAGACCTCATCCGCAAGATCAAATACCAGCGACTTCATAAAGAAGTATGCCATCACAGCGACAACAAAGAGTCCCAGTAAATACCAAACCGAACGGCTATGTACCGCATCGTCAACGGCGAATCCTGCAAGGAGGCCGAAGAATAGCGTGGGCATGACGCGCTTGTACCAAAACGTAATGTGCGAGGAAATTTGTTTCATAGCACTCTTTGCTGTTAACAATTGGTGGTTTGCGGCAGAACCAATTTATTTCGATTGCGAATATTGCATATTGCTCGTGGCACCAACTTGTTGACGGCTTAAATCCCCGCCCGCAACGCCCGCGCCTGAAGCGCCTCACTCAGCCGCGCCTGCGTAATCAATCGGGATAACTGCGAGTACGCACGCGAAAGCGATTGCAGGAGGTTGCATTGAATGGCGTGCTGCGTTTTGACTTCGGCGCCTGAGGTACCGTTGTACAAGCGCATGAAATCGGCAGCGGAAAACTCCAGCAGTGTGGTGTGTTCGCGCGCCTGCGTGTTCGCGTTGTGTGGGAGACCGGCCAGTATTCCCATGTAGCCAATCAGCGAACCGGGTCCCAGCACGGCGAGGCGCCGTACACAATCTTCGATGTAAATATTCGCTTCCACCGCGCCGCGCACCACCAGATAGCAGGCGTCCGCAGGCTGCCCAGCGGCAAACAACCACTGACCGCGCGGTACATCCAGTATCTTTGCTGACGAGATCACGCAATTGATCTCGTCACTGGTAAAGCCCGAAAAAAACGGCAGTAGAGACAGGAAGCGCCGGTATTCAAATTGACTACTGCCGCCTCTCGGTAGCGCGGCCAATGGGTCGTCGGTTGGGGCTGGTTCGGTCACCGGTCGGTCTTCGGGTGCAATTTGCTTTTGCAAGTCTCCATTGAGGATGGCAAGGCGCGCAACCAGACCTGAGGTAATCGTACGTTGAATCGCCAGCGCGGCGGGATTTCTGCCGGCGATGAGCGCGCGAAACAGATTGCGCTCAATAAACCAGCCGTCGACATGCGACACCGCAAACACGCTGGCGATGGATTGGCCGTTATCGAGCAGCGACATTTCGCCGAACATGCTGCCATCAGCCAGCTCAACGACCGTCTTTTCGCCACCTCCCGGCAGGGTGACGCGCGCTTCGATGCGGCCTTTGCGGATCACATAGGCGCCGCGCGATGGCTCGCCGTGCCTCACCATGCGACTGCCTGAGGTAAATGACACCGGCTGCGCCATCGCCATTAATTGCGCAGCGGCCGCTTTATCGAGACCGCAACAGATGCCGGTAGCGCAAAAGGCTTTGAGTGCATCATCAAGCCCGTCGTCAGGACATTCGTCGAGATGTTTGCTTGCGTTCACCGGGGAGTGGCAGAATGCATATGCCCTGAGAGTAAATCAAAATCACCAATCAAAGTTTACACCGGCATAGGGCAATTTCTCGCATCAATCTGGAATCTGTCTCAAATCCATCATGTGTCGCGCCCTCCTCTATTTAGGTCAGCCTGTGTTGCTGGACCATCTGCTCTACCAGCCCGATTCCGCGCTGGTGCGGCAAAGCTATATGCCCAAGATGCTGCATTTGCTGAATCTCGCAGGGTTTGGCTTGCGCGCGTGGGACCCTGGCTCGCATTCGCCTGCGTCGCCGTTCGTTTATGGATCACCGTCTTTGCCGGTGTTTGATCGCAATCTGAAAAACATGGCTGAGAAAGTGCGGGCTTCCTGTGTGCTGGGGCATGTGCGCGGCGTGGCGTACAGCACGACGGTCGATATTTCTTTGCAAAACGTCCACCCCTTTCAGTTTCCAGGGGTGCCGTTGTCGCTCGCGCATAACGGCGATCTGGCGCGCATGTCGGAAATGAAACCGTTGCTGGTGCCATTCGTGCATCCGGATTTTCTGCCCGAGATTCGCGGCACGACCGATAGCGAATGGATTTATGCGCTGATCGTTTCGGCGTTGACCGATCCCCGCAGGCACGCCACCCGCGAAGAGCTGCTGGCTGCCATCGAGCGGGCCATGTCGATTCTGCGTGCGGTGCGCGCGCAGCTCGGCATCGCACTTTCATCGTCGGTGAATCTGTTCATCGCCGACGGCACGCAGCTCGTTGCGGTGCGCTACTGTTTCGACTTCGGCTGCTATGCCAGCGATGATCCGGCCCGCGTCCATGAAGCCAACCTCAATTACCTGAGCCTCTGGTACACGCTGGGCCGCGATTACGGCATGCACGACGATGGTCTTGGCAATCAGGAGTGGCGCATGACGGGTGGCGCGGAAAATGCCGATTCGATCATCGTTGCCTCTGAACCGCTGACGCGCGACACATCTACCTGGGTGGAAGTGCCGGAGTATTCGAT
>JBDTPE010000311.1:0-4235 GCA_039932875.1 Betaproteobacteria bacterium
CTCAAACTTAACTCAACTTGCCGTGACAGTGCTTGAATTTCCGACCGGAACCGCACCAGCAGGGCTCATTGCGACCGACTTTTACGTCGTTGCGCACGTAAGGCTGAGTCGGCTCAGATGCGGCAGCTTTGTCGTTGTCGGCCAATGCCTCATCGTAATCGGCATGATGGTATTGCACATTTTGGGCGGACCTGCTGGCGGCCTCTTCGGCAGCTTTTTCGGCGGCAGCCACTTCATCGGACGAACGAACCTGCACACGTATCAGCAACTGGGTGACCTCGCGCTTGATGCTGTCGAGCATGCCACTGAATAATTCAAATGCTTCGCGCTTGTACTCTTGCTTGGGCTGCTTCTGCGCATAGCCACGCAGATGAATACCCTGCCGCAGATAGTCGAGCGAGGCCAGATGTTCACGCCAGTGCGAATCGATCGCCTGCAGCATGATCGAGCGCTCGTACTGATGCAGCAATGCCTGATCCACGTCCTTGAATTTCAAGGTGTAGTCGGCGTTGGCCTGCTCAATAAGGCGCGCGGCCATCATTTCGTTGTCCAGTTCGGCGTCGGATTTAAGCCACTCTTCAATGGGTGCCTTGATATTGAAATCTGCCTCCAGCGTCGTGACGAGGGCAGGAATATCCCATTGCTCCTCCACCGTTTCCGGCGGTACAAACTGGCTGACGACACCGGCGATCACACCACCGCGCATGCCGACGATGGTTTCGGAGATATCGTCGGCATCGAGCAGCTCGTTGCGCTGCTGGTAGATGACCTTGCGTTGGTCGTTTGCCACGTCGTCGTATTCGAGCAGTTGCTTGCGCATGTCGAAGTTACGCGCCTCGACCTTGCGCTGCGCATTTTCGATCGAGCGTGACACCATCCCGGCTTCGATTGCTTCACCTTCGGGAATCTTCAGTCGTGCCATGATCGCCTTCAGCTTGTCGCCGGCGAAAATCTTCAGCAATGGATCTTCAAACGAAAGAAAGAATCGCGACGAGCCCGGATCACCCTGGCGACCGGCGCGGCCCCGCAACTGGTTGTCGATACGTCGCGATTCGTGACGCTCTGAACCAACGATGTGCAGCCCGCCTGCGGCGACGACGGTCTGGTGCAGGACGTCCCAATTTGCCTTGACCTCATTAATGCGCAGGTCCTTTTGTGCTTCGGACAGCGATTCATCGGCCTTGATGGTGCGAATTTCCGGATCGGGATTGCCGCCCAGCACGATGTCTGTACCGCGACCGGCCATATTGGTGGCGATGGTGATTTGCTTGGGCTTGCCGGCCTGCGCGACGATATCCGCTTCGCGCGCATGTTGTTTGGCGTTCAGCACTTCATGGGGTAGTTTTTCTTTCTTTAGCAGTTCGGAAAGCAGCTCCGAGTTCTCGATAGAAGTTGTACCCAGCAATACCGGTTGGCCACGCTCATGGCACTGTTTTACGTCGATAACAATGGCGTTGTGCTTTTCCTTGGCGCTGATGTAGACCAGATCGTTGGTGTCCTTGCGCGTCATCGGCTTGTTGGTCGGGATAATCACGGTTTCCAGGTTGTAAATGCTCTGGAACTCGAACGCTTCGGTATCGGCAGTGCCGGTCATGCCGGAGAGGCGGCTATAGAGGCGAAAATAATTCTGGAAGGTAATGGAGGCCAGCGTTTGTGATTCATGCTGGATTTTTACGCCTTCCTTGGCTTCAACGGCTTGATGCAGCCCCTCGGACCAGCGGCGTCCGGCCATCATGCGGCCCGTAAACTCGTCGACGATCACGACCTCTCCATCCTGCACCACATATTGCTGATCGCGGTGGTAGAGCGAGTGGGCGCGCACCGCAGCGTAGAGGTGATGGATCAACATGATGTTGGTCGGGTCGTATAGTGACGTACCCTCTTGTAGCAAACCATTCTTGACCATCAGTGCTTCGGCGTTTTCGTGTCCGGCTTCTGATAGCACTACGGTGTGCTGCTTCAGGTCAACCAGATAATCGCCTTCGGCTTCTTCATTGGCTTGCGCGGTCAGAAACGGGACCAGCGCGTTTATTTTTACGTACATCGCTGCCGAATCTTCCGCCTGGCCGGAAATAATGAGTGGTGTGCGTGCTTCGTCAATCAGGATCGAATCGACTTCATCGACGATGCCGAAATTGAGGCCGCGCATGACACGCTCGGATTTGTTCGTCACCATGTTGTCGCGCAGATAATCGAAACCAAACTCGTTGTTCGTGCCGTAGGTGATGTCGGCCCTGAAGGCGATCTGCTTGGCGTCATGCGGCATTTGCGAAAGATTGCAACCGACAGTAAGACCGAGGAAATTGTGCAGCCTTCCCATCCACTCGGAATCGCGCTGTGCAAGGTAATCGTTCACCGTGACCACATGCACACCTTTGCCACTGAGTGCATTCAAATACGAGGGCAGCGTTGCGACCAGGGTCTTGCCTTCACCAGTACGCATTTCGGCAATCTTGCCGTCGTTCAATACCATCCCGCCGATCAGCTGTACATCAAAGTGACGCATGCCGAGTGCACGTTTGCTGCCTTCGCGCACGACGGCAAAGGCCTCTGGCAGTAGTTGCTGCAGTGTTTCTCCTTTGGCATAGCGCTCTTTGAATTCGTCGGTTTTGGCTTTGAGCTCTGCGTCGGTCAACTTCTCCATCGCCGGCTCCAGCGCATTGATCAGCACGACCGTCTTGCGATATTGCTTGAGCAATCGTTCGTTGCGGCTACCGAAAATGGATTTCAAAAATGTGTCGAACATGTAAGGCTTTCTGGTTTGCGCTGCACAATGGCAGAGGCTGGTTCATGCAAAAAACGGGGATTTTTTGGCAGTCAGCCTGCGTGGCTGACCTGCAAGATGGGGGCGCGTCGCGGAGATCACAATGGCCTTCGACTGGAAGGCCATTGCTACGTGCGAGACGAGAGGAAACTACGGGGCGCGAGCGGACTTGGTCGCAACCGCCGGTTCCTGCGCCTTGGCAAAGGAAAGGAAGCGGTTGGGGTTGAGCGGAACGCTGTGCTCGCGAACTTCAAAATGCAAATGCGGACCGGTGGCGCGGCCGGTCTGGCCCAGATCGCCGACTCGTTGACCTTTCAGTACCACGTCGCCGACCTTGACTATCATTTTTGACAAATGGGCGTAGCGGGTTGTCAAACCGTTGTCGTGGTCGACATCGATCATCTTGCCGTATTCTGGATGTACTTCCGCCGCTGACACCACGCCGCCAGCCGCTGCCAAGACCGCCGAACCCGGTGCGGCAATAAAATCCACACCGGTATGAAATGCCTGGCGCCCATTGAACGGGTCGATCCGGTAACCAAAATTGGATGAGTAGTAGCCAGTTTCGACTGGCAAGGTGGTCGGAATTGCTCTTGCCGCCAATCGGCCCGCCATCAAAACGGAGTCGAACATGCCCAGCTTGTCGCCGCGGTCATCGAGTGCGTGCGAAATTTCGCTTAGCTTGGTCTCGAAGTCTTTGAATGAGATTTCTTCCGACGCTGCATTGGAAGGCATTGGGCCACCACGACCGGGTGTTTCCGAAAAGCGGAATTCTTCGGGTTTGATACCGGCCGCCTTACCGAGCCGTTCGCCAAACGCGTCCAAACGCATCAGTCGCGCCTGCAATTCGCCAAGCTTGACGGCAAGCGAATTGAGTTGCTCGCGCATTTCCTTTTCGGCTTGCTGGGTTTTTTGTTGCGTAAGGGTGGAGATCAGGCTCTGGATGAACGGGTTCTGAATGTCGACCGCGTATTTCATCGTCACCCAGTAGGTGCCCAGCGCAAACACGAAGCCCGCACTGATGAATCCGCACACTGCCATGATAATCTGCGACTGCGAGATCGTAACAATTCGGCTTTTGGCTAAACTGTCCGATACAAGAATTATGTTCATCCGCTACTCCTGCCTAAACTGAGATGCCTGCCATGGCGCACAAAACACCTGCGAATCCGAAATCGCAATCCGGCTCCAAGCCGATCCGTGCCCTGCTGCGCGAAAATGAGGCGCTACTGCCATTTCATAGGCGGCTACGCCAGCTTTCCAGGCTCCAAAAAACTTTTGTCGACGCTCTACCGTCCGGCCTGAATGAATCATGCCGCATCGCTACAGTGGAGGGATCAACGATTATTGTTGCGACGGCCAATGGGGCCGTGGCGGCAAAACTGAAACAAATGTTGCCGCGACTGCTAGAGAGATTTCGTGAAACGATTGGCGAAAATAAAACGCAAGATCAAGAGGTTACTGGAATTTC
>JBDTPE010000312.1:0-4227 GCA_039932875.1 Betaproteobacteria bacterium
CGACGCTGGACAGTAGGCCCTTGGCGCTTATGGGATGATTGGTTTTCATGATGCCACCCGACCGGTAGTCGCCCAGACGCGCACTTTCGGCCTGACACCATTTATCGCCGGTGCCAGTGCATCATTGCTCATCTCAAAGACAATTGCGGAGACGTTGCGGAAGGCAAAAGAATCGCGCCTTGCTTGCCCGCCGGTCAATCTGAACGCCCCGACAACGTCACCACTCTGGCCTGGGCCTGAAAATGACGCTATCAGTGCGGCATAGCCTTCGGCATCAAAAAAGAACGGGTCATTGCGCAAGCCCGCAAAGGCTTTCAAACCATTCGGTGACGTAAACACCTTTTCAATAGCGCCAGAAAACGTGCCTCCACCGCCCGGTACGTTTTCGAGTTGCAATCCACAACTGCCATCAGGCGCCTTGCCGAGTTTCGCCATCACTTCGACATCCGCAATGTTGTCAAAATTTCCGCTGGCATCAGCGCGATCAATGTGCAGGGTATAGAGCACGTTCGGATCACAGTAAAACGAGCCGTCGATCCGCGAACGTGGTGCCGAGCGGCCGCCAAAGGTAATTGCGGCGACAGTTCGGTTAGCCGATTCAGGCGAGCCGAAAATGAATACATCGGCGAGATCTGCCGCCGGATCAGCATCGGTCCCAGGAGACTCGGCATGGTCGGCCGACATGACAGCCATACTCACCGCGAGTGCCATGAGTGCCGCTATACGGCCTGGAGCACTGCGTAAATTCAATCTGGACAACATTCGCCCTCCCTTTTCGATAACTGTGATTGATGGAAACACTCGCGTTACGGTAGCGATAGAACCTAGGATGCAGTACTAAGTACAAATAAATGTTGTTGAGGTTTGCGGCGCTGTGGCACTGCGACAGGTCGTGCCGCTGGTTAGTTTACCGGCACTTGGTGTCCGGTCGCAAATCGTTGTGCTCGTCACGAATATGAGTTTGCACTGGGGGCGTGACAACAGCTGGACAAGCCAGCAAGTTGGCGGTTACGTTCTCTCATGAAGTGAGTCAAGGCAATCGAAATGTGAATGCTTTGGACTAAAGGCGCAGCGCTCAAATACTAAACCCCGCAACAAGCTTGTCGTTTCAAGCAATTTAGCCATGAACAGGGTGTCGATGCTGGTTCTACGCCAACTGCCTGCCAAGTGGGTCTTGTTTATAAAACGCCTTGAGCTGCTGATAAACCGCGGGAAATGCTTCGTGGACATCCGCCGGCATTTCAAAAAATACCTCTGATATGACCGCGAAAAATTCGGCCGGACTCTGCGCGGCGTACGGGTCAATCGGAATTGCATCCATAGCCATACCGCGATCCTTGCGCGCGAGTGCATCAGCCTCATCGACCTGTTTGCAAAAAGCCAGATACGCGGCAAGAAACGTACGCTTCCACGTCTCCTTGCTCATACCTCGATGCAGCGGCGGATAGCCATTTGCTTCGCCGTTGAGCATGTCGAGCTTATGTGCGAACTCGTGGATGACAACGTTGTAGCTGTCGCCACGGTCGATTGCGTTTTCAGTGTGCGCGACATCGGCATGCGACAGCACGACCGGCCCACCCAGCCATGCTTCACCTGCCATCGGGTCGTGCGTCGTGTGTACAACGCCGAACTCATCCATGACGTCGTGTGTTTTCGCAAATTGACCTGGATAAACAATGATCTCGCGCCAGCCGTCGTAGTAATCCACATCGAGTTCTAGTATCAGAATGCAGGCTTGCGCGGCGATCTGGATGCGGGTGAGTTGATCAACCTCGAAACCCGCCGCGCCGACAATTGTTTTTCGTGCGAGGAAATCGGACGCGATCAGGCGCAGGCGGCGATTCTCTTCAACGGTCAAGCGCCTTACAAATTGGTAGTCCGCAGTTGCATGACGCCATGTCGCGAGGTCAATTTGCTCGACCTTCTTTGATGTCAACACTCGCGCCGAGCGGAGTGCCCGTCGGGTAGATTGAAAGAAGGGTCGAAACAGGTTTTCCCACATCGCCTGTAGGTTGCGCTGGCGCTGCGATTTTCAAGCGCGCCTGCGCAGAATCCTGCTGACTTCAATGAAGCGGAGGGCAGACTCTTGATCGCAAGCGACGAAAGTAACGATGTGGGCAAAGTGGGATATCACGGAGCGTCGGGGACAGATCACGATATTATTGTAAAAACGCATTACACATACCCCATGGGAAAGAGGAAATTAGGATGAGCAAGAATATGTGGTTTGCTTTGCTGGGTCTGTTCGCTGCTTCCATTTCTGGCATCGCGCATGCGCAGTGGAAAGCGGAATCCGGAATGGTGCTTGTGGGTAAAGTTGTGACGATGAACGACGCGGGAGACGTGCTGCCGAATGCGCGTATCTGGCTGGCCAATGGCAAGATCATGGCAATCGCGAAGGCGGGTGAGGCATTGCCCGATGCGGCGAAGGATGCCGTGGTGATCAACACCAATGGTGCAATTTATCCCGGCATGATCGACCTGCACAATCATCCGGACTACGGCATCTATCCGCTCATGCCGATCACCAAGAAATACGCTGATCGCTACGAGTGGCGCTGGTACGACGAGGTTTACAACAAGCGCATCACTTATCCGCAGGAGTTAATGACGCGCGCCTACTATTTCGATCTTGGCTTGGAAATTGGCCGCTACGGCGAATACAAGGCGCTTGCAGGCGGGACCACCTCGATTCAGGGTGGCGGCGCACTCAATCGCGGCCTGGCACCCGGTAAATACGGGAAGTTTCAGGAGCTGCCCGGTGGCAGTCCACCGCTGTTCGGCACTTCGGTGAGTACGGTCACGGCGCGCGAAGAATGCCTGGTGCGAAATGTTGAGTTCTCGCGTGTCGAAGCGAGGGTGGCGACCAGCCGTGTCGATATCGGCAATAGCGCCAAGTCATGGGCGGATATGCAGGCCGAGAAAGCGAAGGGGCCGTTGGTGATACATCTGGCGGAGGGGGCGTCTTCGCGCATGGCCGGCGAATTCAATAGCGTGAAGGACAGCGGATTACTTGGCGCGGAACTGATCGCCATTCACGGGGTCGGCCTGACGGAAGCACAACTGACTGAAATGGCAAAGGTGGGCGCGAAGCTGGTGTGGTCGCCACTATCTAATTTCATGCTCTATGGAAAAACGGCCAATGTTGCCGCAGCCAAGCGCGCTGGCTTGTCGATCAGCCTCGCGCCCGACTGGGCGCCCTCGGGCAGCAAATCGATACTGGGAGAATTGAAGGTAGCCGATTTGGTCAACAAGCACGCGCTGAAGGGACTATTCAGCGATCATGAGTTGGTCGAGATGGTGACGCGGAAACCCGCAGAAGCGTTGGACTGGGGCAGAAAACTGGGACAAATCAGCGAAGGCTATCTGGCCGATATCATTGTGGTCGATGACCGCAATGCCGACCCGTACCGAAACCTGATTGCTGCGATTGAAGAAAATATCCAGATGGTGGTAGTTCGCGGCGAGCCACTTTATGGCGATGGTGCGTTGATGCAAGCGGCACGTGGCACATTGAACGACATCGAAACGACATCGACGTTTAAGAGCAGAAACAAGTCTCAGCGTATCAAGGCGATGGCCCCGAACTGTGCAAGTACGGGGTTGCCGTTGATGAGCGTTGCTGAGGTCAAGGCGCGTTTACAGGAGGGGCTGCGATTTGACTCTGCGTATGTCGCGAAGAAAGTTTCCAGCGAACAGATGACCAAAGATTTGCAGCGTTGTGAACTACCGAAGGCGGATGATCCGGCGACGGCGGCAGATGCAAAACGCATGCTGAAATGCCGATTCGGATTGCCGTTCGAGAATACGCTACTCAGCCCGTTAACGACGAATGAGGACCCGCAGTTTCTTTCGCGGCTGATGAAGAATCCAAACTTGCCGAAGTATTTGCAGGCGCTGCCGGCGTATTACCGAGACTAACAATCAGGGTGCAAGACGCTCAAGTTTCCAGCTGCTTCCAGACAAGCGATAGCAAATGCGGTCATGCAGGCGGTCGCGGCGTCCCTGCCAGTACTCAAAGAAAACTGGCACCACGCGATAGCCGCCCCAATACGCCGGCCGCGGCGGATTCTCACCGTGAGCGGCGGAGAACGCGGCGAAGCGCGCCTCGAGTGCTGTGCGTGAGGGCAACACTTCGCTCTGGGGGGAGGCCCAGGCGCCGATGCGGCTCAGTACCGGCCGGCTTTTGTAATAGGTGTCGGAGTCGGCCGCGCTGACGGTTTCGAC
>JBDTPE010000313.1:0-4208 GCA_039932875.1 Betaproteobacteria bacterium
ACCACGCCAATACGAATGTCAGCAGCGCATGCCAGCGTGAACGGTGCTAGCGCTGCGGCGAACAGAAGGGCGGAGGAGACGAGTTGCTTCTTGATGTTAAACGACGGCATGTTTTTCCTGGAAGTTATGAAGTCAACTTCCGTTATACGTGCCCTACATTGCACATCGGTGACGCTGATGCGACAGTCGCGCGGTGCCAAAAACAAAAAACCGGGAAGCTATTCGCTTTCCCGGCCTCTTGTTTTCGCTCGCTTACGGGGCAACGTGGAGAACAAGCACTATCCAAAGCGCCCCGTAATGTAGTCTTCGGTTTCTTTTCTCTTTGGCTTGATGAACAATTCGTCTGTGACACCGTATTCAACAAGTTCACCGATATACATGTATGCCGTGAAATCTGACACGCGAGCAGCCTGCTGCATGTTGTGCGTCACAATGGCAATGGTGTAGTCCTCTTTCAATTCGTGTAGCAGCTCTTCGATCTTGGCGGTTGAAATCGGATCCAGTGCAGACGTAGGCTCGTCGAGCAGTACCACTTCGGGCCGTACCGCAACGGCGCGCGCGATGCACAGACGCTGCTGCTGCCCCCCCGACAATGACAAACCGCTCTGCTTCAGCTTGTCTTTCACTTCATCCCAGATAGCCGCTTTTTTTAGCGCCCATTCAACACGCTCATCCATCTCCGCCTTAGTCAGTGTTTCGTAGAGCTTTACGCCAAAGGCGATGTTGTCGTAAATAGACATCGGAAACGGCGTCGGTTTCTGAAACACCATGCCAACTTTGGCACGTAGCAGGTTGAGATCCTGGCTTTTGTCGAGGACGTTCTTGCCGTTCATTATGATTTCGCCCTCTGCACGCTGTCCGGGATAGAGGTCATACATGCGATTGAGCGTGCGCAGTATTGTCGATTTGCCGCAGCCAGAGGGACCGATAAAGGCAGTGATACGTCGCTCAAGAATGTCGAGGTTGATATTTTTGAGGCCCTGAAAGCTGCCATAGAAGAACTGCAGGTTCTTCACGGCAATTTTTACCTTTGGCGTGGTTGGTTCGATGGCCGCTTGAAGGACAGCATTCATGTTGTTCTCGTTTTTTCGGTAAGGGATGTAGCGCTAGTGCGTGACAAGATTGCCTAAGTACGCTGCCTGAAGATCGTGCGGGCGAGAATATTGAGAGCCAGAACAAATGCGGTGATCAAGAGTGCGCCTGCCCAAGCCAGCGCTTGCCAGTTTTCAAAAGGACTCATCGCGAACTGGAAAATGACCACTGGCAAATTCGCCATCGGCGCATTCATGTCCGCAGACCAGAATTGATTGTTGAGGGCCGTGAACAGTAGCGGCGCCGTTTCCCCGCTGATGCGCGCAATGGCAAGCAATATGCCGGTGAGCACGCCTCCACTGACCGCACGAAGCGCCACCGACAAAATAACTTTCCATTGCGGCGCACCGAGTGCGGTTGCGGCTTCACGCAGGCTGGCAGGCACGAGCCTTAACATGTTTTCAGTGGTGCGCACCACAACCGGGATCGCAAGCAGTGAGAGTGACAGCGTGCCGGCCCACGCTGAAAAATGACGCACTTGCGCTACGTAGACCGTATAAATGAACAATCCAATAATTATAGAGGGCGCGGATAGCAATATGTCGTTGATGAAGCGGGTGGTCGGCCCTACCCAGCCACGATTGCCGAATTCGGCCAGATAAATCCCGGCAAGAATGCCGATGGGTGTGGCGATAAAGGTGGCAAATCCAACCATCATCAAGCTGCCAAATATCGCATTGGCGAGCCCGCCCGTGCTGGTTGGCGAAGGCGTCATTTCAGTAAACACAGCAATGTTGATGCCGGAAATGCCCCGGAACACTAATACTGACAAAATCCAAGCCAGAAATGCCATGCCAATGGCCATGGCACAGAGTGACAACACTAATGAAAGACGGTTGACGAGCAGGCGCCGGCGATAGACGGCGTTCATGTACGTGACCCTTCACGTTTGGCAAGTTGTGCGAGCATCAGTTTGGCAAGAGTCAAAACTATGAGCGTTATCAAAAATAGAACGAGACCAAGCGAAATTAGCGACGAAACATGCAACACATCACTTGCCTCCGCAAATTCATTGGCGAGCGTCGACGCGATCGAATTGCCTGGCTCGTAGAGCGAGGCGGAGATCTTGGGCGCGTTTCCGATTACGAACGTAACCGCCATGGTCTCGCCAAGAGCGCGTCCCAATCCCAGCATGATGCCGCCGACAACCCCGGCTTTTGTATACGGCAGAACGATGTTGCGCACGACTTCCCAGGTGGTGGCACCAAGACCATATGCCGATTCTTTCAGCACACCGGGCACCACTTCAAATACGTCGCGCATTACCGAGGCGATAAACGGAATCACCATCACGGCCAGAATAATTCCCGCGGCAAGCATGCCAATACCCATGGGCGGACCTCGAAAAAGTGCGCCGACGATGGGAACCAAGCCGATGGTTTTGGTTAGAAACGGCTGAATGTATTCGGAGAAAATTGGCGCGAATACGAACAGGCCCCAAATGCCGTAAATGATGGACGGAATGCCTGCCAGCAACTCCACAGCAGTGCCCAGCGGCTGCCTTAGCCATACTGGACACAACTCTGTAAGAAAGACTGCGATGCCAAAACTTAACGGCACGGCGAGGAGAAGTGCAATGAAGGACGTGACGACAGTGCCATAAATCGCGTTCAAAGCGCCATACTCACGTGTCACGGGATTCCAGTCACGGCTGGTCAGAAATCCCAAGCCAAATTTTTCGATTGCTGGATAGCCACCAACTATCAAGGAACCGATGATCGCTGCGAGAATTGCCAGTACAAACAGTGCAAAAAACAGCGTGGTCTTGCGAAACAACCCGTCCAGAATGCGCTGGAGAGCCAATTTCCTGGAGAGTTCCGCGAGTTGTTGTTCCTGTGACACGTAATCGGCCTTTTGCATGGGGGCAGAAAATGGATCGGCTTCAGTAAGACTCATGGGCGACCTTGGCATTCTACGATAGTCGATTTGCTATCTAAAAAATGGCCACACGCACAAGCGTGTGGCCAGATTCATCATTGAGACACTTTGCTTACCGATAAATCGGTGCGCCACCTGCTGCGGCCTTGATCTCTCGCTTCCACATGTCGTGAATCAGCTTCACAGTCTTTTCAGGGATTGGTACATAGTCCAACTCGCTCGCAGCTTTGCCACCATTCTTGAACGACCAATCGAAAAATTTCAGAACTGCCGCCGCACTGGCTGGCTTTTCCTGGCTTTTGTGCATGAGGATGAAGGAGGCACCGCTGATGGGGTAGCTGTCTTTGCCGGGCTGATCGGTCAGCACCAGAAACATTCCGGGCGCGTTCGCCCAGTCCGCACTGGCAGTTGCTGCTTGAAAAGTCTGGTCGTCAGGCTGAACGAAGTTACCGTCTTTGTTTTTCAGTGCTGTGTGCGACATCTTGTTTTTCTTTGCGTAGGCATACTCCACGTAGCCGATCGAACCCTTGATACGCGTCACATAGGCGGAAACACCTTCATTGCCCTTGCCGCCTACGCCTTCCGGCCATGCGACGGCGGTACCCGCGCCAATCTTGGTTTTCCAGTCGGCACTTACTTTGGATAGATAGTCGGTGAACAAGAAGCTTGTGCCAGAACCATCAGAGCGGCGGACGACAATAATTGGCTCCGCGGGCAACTTCAAGCCTGCATTCAGCGCAGTGATTGCCGGGTCGTTCCAGAGTTTGATCTTGCCAAGATAAATATCTGCAACTACTGGCCCCGTCAATTTCATTTCGCCGGGCTTGATGCCATCGATATTGACGACCATCACGACACCGCCGACGATGGCTGGGAACTGCACCAAACCGTCTTTGTCGAGCTTTTCCTTGGTGAGAGGCATGTCCGACGCGCCGAAGTCAACGGTCTTGGCCTCGATTTGTTTAATGCCGCCGCCAGAGCCAATGGACTGGTAATTCATCTTGAAGCCGGAGACATTTTTGTAGTCCTCGGCCCATTTCGAGTAGATCGGATATGGGAACGTCGCGCCTGCCCCGGTGATGTCTTGAGCAATGGCGCCGGTTGCGAATACCGTGCCAAGCAGCGCGCCGGTCAAGAGTTTTTTCAACAGCATATTGGACTCCGTATAAGTGGTTGAAGAGTTTTTCAAACGTGAATCGGAGAATACGTATCTTTTGTGACGCCTGTATGACGGTCGG
>JBDTPE010000314.1:0-4207 GCA_039932875.1 Betaproteobacteria bacterium
ACGGCCATCTGTTGAAAAAAGTGGAAGCTGCTGCAGCCACAAAAGACAAACGCCCGATCAAAACCTGGTCGCGTCGTTCCACAATCCTGCCAGATTTCGTCGGCTTGACCATTGCGATTCATAACGGCAAGCAGCACGTGCCCGTTTATGTTTCCGAGAACATGGTCGGCCACAAATTAGGCGAATTCGCATTGACTCGCACCTTCAAAGGCCATCCGGCCGACAAGAAGGCTGCGGGGCCGGCGAAGAAATAGGAGCTGAGCATATGAACGTCTCCGCTAATTTGTTTGGTGTACGCCTTTCCGCACAAAAGGGCCGCTTGGTTGCGGACCTGATTCGCGGCAAGAAGGTCGATCACGCTCTGAATATCCTTGCCTTCTCGCCACAAAAGGGCGCGACCATTATCAAGAAGGTTTTGGAATCCGCAATCGCCAATGCCGAGCACAACAACGGTGCCGACATCGACGAGTTGAAAGTTGCCACCATCATGGTTGAAAAGGGTCCTGTGTTGAAGCGCTTCACCGCGCGCGCCAAAGGCCGAGGGAACCGCATCATTAAACCGACTTGCCACGTCTTCCTGACGGTTGGCGACGGCAAGCAATAAGGGGCAACGATGGGACAAAAAATATCACCGATTGGGTTTCGTCTGGCAGTCCACAAGAATTTTGCTTCAAAGTGGTACGCCAATAGCAAGAACTTCCCGATCATGTTGCTTGAGGACATCAAGGTTCGCACCTACCTCAAGAAAAAGCTTGCCAGCGCGTCTGTCGGCAAGATCGTCATTGAGCGCCCAGCCAAGAACGCGAAGATCACCATCTATTCGTCGCGTCCGGGCGTAGTGATCGGCAAGAAAGGTGAGGACATCGAAAACCTGCGCGTTCAGTTGACAAAGCTGATGGGCGTTCCGGTTCACATCAACATCGAAGAAATCCGCAAACCCGAAACCGATGCGCAACTGATTGCAGACAACATTTCCAGCCAGCTGGAAAAGCGCGTGATGTTCCGTCGCGCCATGAAGCGTGCGATGCAAAACGCAATGCGTCTCGGTGCACAGGGTATCAAGATCACATCGAGTGGCCGTTTGAACGGTGCTGAAATTGCCCGTACCGAGTGGTACCGCGAAGGCCGTGTGCCGTTGCACACCCTGCGTGCAGATATCGACTGCGGTTTCTCTGAGGCTCGCACCACATATGGGGTGATCGGCGTGCAAGTTCTCGTATATAAAGGCGAAATGCTGGCCAAGGGACAAGAACCCGTAGCCGCACCAGAGCCACAAGCAGAAGCGCGTAAACCGCGCAGAGCAGGAGCGAAAAATGTTGCAGCCAGCTAGACGCAAATACCGCAAGGAACAAAAAGGCCGGAACAAAGGTATTGCTACCGCCGGCGCCAAAGTCTCTTTCGGCGAATATGGATTGAAGGCAGTTGGTCGCGGTCGCCTAACGGCGCGCCAGATCGAAGCCGCTCGTCGCGCCATGACGCGTCACATCAAGCGTGGTGGTCGCGTATGGATCCGTATTTTCCCGGACAAGCCGATTTCCAAGAAGCCAGCCGAAGTCCGCATGGGTAACGGTAAAGGTTCGCCAGAGTATTTCGTGGCAGAAATCCAGCCGGGCAAAGTACTTTATGAAATGGACGGTGTTGACGAAGCTTTGGCACGTGAGGCGTTTACGCTCGCCGCCGCCAAGCTGCCGATCAAGACCACCTTCGTTCAACGCATGATCGGTTAAACGGGAGAAACCTGATGAATACCAAAGAAATGCGGGCCAAATCCCCGGAAGATCTGAATAAAGAGTTGCTTGAGCTGCGCAAATCGCAATTTTCATTGCGTATGCAAATTGCTACGCAACAACTGACCAAAACCAGCGAAGTGGCCCGGGTTAAGCGCGAAATCGCCCAGCTCAAAACCATTCTGACTGAGAAAGCGAGAGCCGCGTAATGAATCAAGCAACTCCAGTGGCGACCGTCGAAGCAAAAAATACACGCACTCTAACTGGCCGTATTGTCAGCGACAAGATGGACAAGACCGTGACTGTTCTCGTTGAGCGCGCGGTAAAGCATCCTGTGCTGGGCAAAGTGGTGCGTCGTTCCAAGAAGTACCACGCACATTCGCCGAACAATGAGTTCAAGCAAGGTGACACCGTGATGATCGAAGAAACCCGTCCGATGTCCAAGACCAAAGCCTGGCAAGTGACCAAGCTGTTGGAAAAGGCGCGCGTCGAGTAATTCTCGAACTCGTTGCAAGAAAAATGAAAAGCCCGCGTTGAGAGACGCGGGCTTTTTTGTTTGGCACAACGCGTTTGTTTTTTGCGGGCGTGGGCAATGCCGTAGCGTGCCCACGCGCAAGACCGGCCGTCGCCATGTGCGTTTTGCCAACCCTGCATTCGCCTGCCGGTATGCGCGCGAAGAACCTTGTATTGTCGTTGACATAGTTCTGTACGTTCTGTACAGTATCCGCATGGCGCAAAACCAACGACAAACCTACACCACCGGCGCAGAAGAAGCGCGTAAACAATTGCCCGCACTCGTCGCTGCTGCGACACAAGGGCATACCACGATCATCACGAAACACGGACGCGCCGTAGCGGCAGTCGTGCCCGCCGATTCGCTCGCGCCCGCAATCAAACAATCTCCTATCACGACAATCGCCGGAACCGGCAAAGGCCTGTGGGGCAAAGATAGCGCCAAAGTCGTTGCGAAACTGCGTGACGAATGGAGCCGCTAGACGCAGAGGCGTTGCCGCGGGGCGCGTTGTTGCTAGTGGATAGTGCACCCATCATCTACACACTCGAAGCGCACCCGAAATTTGCATCTCGTTACAAGTCGATGTTTGCGCGACACGCTGCTGGCGAGCTCTTACTGGCCGTAACTACCATCACCATTGCAGAAGTATTGACCGGCCCGTTTGGCGCCGGGGAAGAAGCATTGGCGAAGCGCTATCGAGCGGTAATGGAGTCTTGGCGTGTGGTGGAACTTTCCGCCGATATCGCTGAAACTGCCGCGAGGCTGCGAGCCAAACTGAAGTTGAAATTACCGGATGCTATTCAGGTGGCGAGTGCGCTTGCCATTAATGCAGAGGCATTGGTGACGCATGACCGGGATTTTGCGAAGGTGAAGGGGTTGAGGGTGGTGTGTTAGTGGCGATGACGGTGCGGGTAGCAAGTGTTTCCAACACGGCCCCTTTAGACTTCAAGTTGACCATACTGAGCGCTTAGTTTGTAGGTAACGCCAGTGGCGTTGTGGCAAACGGCGTGAGGGTTCAGTTTCGTTTTTAGCGAATATGAAGAGGTAGGCGGCAGTGGGCGGCCACAAGATTTGCGTCACGTCTTATTGGTCTGACTGCGTGTTAGCGTGTTAGCGCGCTTGGCGAGGTAGCAGTTTTGGAAATTTGTACGATAATGACAAAGCGATTTGGGCGTGGCCATTTATAGCTGAGCGCCAAGCCCGCGAGCGGAAAAATAGGAGTAAACAACGCAATGGAAATAATAATAAACGTACTTCCGAGCGTCGTCATCGCGTTCGTCGCAATCGGTTTCTTGCCAAAATATTTGATAACTCGACCCGACGGCTACATGAGAGTACTCGTGCTAACGTTTCTGGTTATATTTGTACTCCATCTGTTTTATTTGCAGTATGTCGTCGCACGTTTTGAATTGTTGGAGGCAATACTTCGCTCCATCTTCGTCGCAGTTGTACCGATCATTGCCGCATATGTGTATGTGCGCATTAGCGGCAAGGAAATTATTGAACACTGGAAGCAGGCTGGCATCTGGAAATAAAACGAAAAATTATAAACGCCAGCACCGGCGCGACTCCGAGCCAAGAATGCCGCTAAACGCCGCGCCAGTGCTAGACTTCAACCAGTTCAAGCCAGCGCCTGCTCAATATCCGCCTTCAAATCCGCAAGGTCCTCAACACCCACTGATAGCCGCACCAGGCTGTCGCTAATCCCCAATTCCTTGCGAATGTGCGCCGGAATCGACGCATGCGTCATGATGGCCGGATGTTCAGCAAGACTCTCCACGCCGCCCAAGCTCTCGGCGCAAGCGAAGATCTTCAGGCGCTCCAGAAAACGTCGCGAATCGTCCAGGGTGCCTTTGAGTATCGGTGTCAACATGCCGCCAAAGCCATTCATCTGCTTCTTCGCAAGAGCATGTTGCGGGTGCGAAGCGAGACCCGGGTAAAGCACTTTCTCTACCTTCGGATGTGT
>JBDTPE010000315.1:0-4204 GCA_039932875.1 Betaproteobacteria bacterium
CCGTTTGTTTTTCGCTCGACCGAGCATATGCGGAGAGTGCTCGACGGTCCGATAGGCAATGAGATTCTGGCTGCAATGGAATCCCAGGGGCTGGTTGGTCTCGCGTTCTACGACAGCGGATCACGTTCTTTTTACACCGCAAAAAAACCCATTAAGTTGCTGGCCGACATGAAGGGCTTAAAAGTCCGCGTACAACAGTCCGATCTGTTTGTCGCCATGATCGAGGCGTTAGGCGCCAATCCAACACCGATGCCGTTTGGCGAGGTCTATACCGCACTAAAAACGGGCATCGTTGACGCGGCCGAAAACAACTGGCCATCGTACGAATCCTCGCGCCATTTTGAAGCAGCGAAATACTACAACCTCAGCGAACATTCACTGGCGCCGGAAGTGCTGGTGTTTTCAAAGAAAATCTGGGACACGCTGAGCAAGGAAGATCAGGCAATTATTCGCAAAGCAGCCAAGGATTCGGTGCCGTATATGCGCAATCTATGGGATGAACGCGAAGTGCGCTCGCGCAAATTTGTTGTGGCTGCTGGCACGCAAGTCGTGGAGATCGCGAACAAGCAGGAGTTCGTCGATGCCATGAAGCCCGTGTACACAAAGTTTGCAAACACGCCGAAGTTAAAAGATCTGGTCAAGCGTATTCAAGACACGAAATGAATAGCCGTTTGTGTCGTTCCCACCATCAGTTGACTTAAGGAAGTGAATGGACAGTCAGTCAAACCAGGTTGACGGCAAACCGCCTAAACCACCCAGCGTGTTTACACGCGTGAACGCAACCATCGCCAAGTACTGCATGTATTTATCAGTCGCGGGTTTGTTCGTCATCGTTGCCATCGTTGCCTTCCAGGTATTCGGCCGCTACGTGTTGAATGACAGTCCCACCTGGGCCGAGAATCTGGCGCTGGTGCTCATTCTCTATGTAACGCTGATCGGCGCCGCCGTCGGCGTGCGTGACGCCGGACATATCGGTATGGAATCGCTGTTGATCCTGCTACCCGAAGGTCCGCGCAACAAGATTGAAATGATCATCCATGTGCTGGTCGCCATTTTCGGCGGCTGCATGGTTTACAACGGTTGGATTTTGGGAGAGTCGGTGGCCTCATACAAACTTGCCAACATCAATCTTTCCGAGGCAGTGCGCTACGTGCCACTGGTGATTTCGGGTGGCTTGATTATGTTGTTTTCGCTCGAGCACTTGATCGCGCTGTTCAACGGGACTGAGGTGGAGCCAGCATGGCACTGACCATACTTTGTATCTCGTTTGTCGTTTTGCTGGCGCTCGGCGTTCCCGTCGCGTTCGCGATCGGACTCTCCGCCGTTTGCACAATTCTTTATGAGGGCCTGCCCATCGCGGTGCTATTCCAGCAAATGATGTCGGGCATGAATATTTTCTCTTTTCTGGCTATCCCGTTTTTTGTTTTCAGTGGCGAGCTGATGTTGCATGGCGGTATTGCTGACAAGATTGTCAATCTGGCCAAGAGCCTGGTGGGGCATATTCGCGGCGGTCTTGGCATGTCCAACGTGGTTGCCTGCACGCTGTTCGGCGGTGTATCGGGCTCCCCGGTGGCAGACGTTTCAGCCATGGGTGCTGTGATGATCCCGATGATGAAAAAAGAGGGCTATCACGCCGACTACGCGGTGAACGTAACTACGCACGCCTCGCTCGTTGGCGCGCTGATGCCAACCAGTCACAACATGATCATCTATTCGCTGGCCGCAGGTGGAACCGTATCGATTGGCAAGCTGATTGCGGCCGGTGTGGTGCCGGCACTCGTGTTAACGATCTGTATGCTGGTCGCGGCTTACGCCGTTGCCGTCAAGCGCGGCTATCCGGCTGGCGTCTTTCCCGGCTGGAACGCAGTCGGAAGATCGCTCGCAGCGGCGGCGCCCGGTCTACTCATCATTGTCATCATTCTTGCCGGCATTCTCTCCGGCGTGTTCACCGCCACCGAGTCGGCGTCGATTGCCGTGGTGTATTCGATTACGCTGACGTTTTTCATCTACCGCACAATGACCTGGCAGAAATTTCTGAAGGCAGCAGCAAGAGCAGTCAAGACCACCGGCGTAGTCTTGCTTTTGATCGGCGTCTCCACCATGTTCCAGTACTTAATGGCACTGTACGAAGTTGCCGATCTGGCTGGTGACATGTTGGCCACCGTTTCGACGAACCCGTGGATGATCTTTTTTCTCATTAATCTCATCTTGTTCCTGCTCGGCACCTTCATGGACATGGCGAGCACCATCCTGATCTGCACGCCGATCTTCCTGCCGATCGCGATGAAGTACGGCATGGACCCGGTACAGTTCGGCATGGTAATGCTGATCAACTGCGCGCTAGGCTTGAACACGCCACCGGTGGGCACTACGCAATTTGTTGGTTGCGCAATAGGCGGCATTTCGGTCGGCGAGGTGATGAAAACGATATTGCCGTTCTACGGCGCGCTGATTGCCGCACTCATGTTTGTCACCTACGTTCCCGCGTTTTCGATGTGGTTGCCGCGCTTGCTGATGGGCTAAACAACGCTTCACAACACCACGGAACCCCAGCATTGGCGAGGCTTTCAGACGATAAACGCCTGAAACAACCCGTCAATGCTAGTGTTTTTACTCGCGCACAAATATTTTTTGCGACACGTCTTTGCATTCCCGCTGCATCGGCGTACATTTTCCTGCTGGTTGTTCAAACATCCTGAGGGGAATGATCTTGGCAAAACTGACTGTCAACGGCAAAGTCGTTACGATTAACGCAAGCCCGGATACGCCGCTGCTATGGGCGCTGCGCGACGAACTTAAAATGAACGGCACCAAATTCGGCTGCGGCATGGCGCTGTGCGGCGCCTGCACGGTGCACATTAACGGCGAACCTGCCCGCTCCTGCACAACACCCTTGTCGGCTGTAGAAGGAAAGAAAATTACCACCATCGAGGGCATTGCCAGCCGGGGTCTGCATCCTGTGCAGAAGGCCTGGATCGAGCTCGATGTGCCGCAATGCGGTTACTGTCAGTCTGGCCAGATCATGTCGGCAGTCGCGCTGCTAGCCAAAAACAAAAATCCTTCCGACGCCGAAATCGATGCCGCGATGAGTGGCAACATCTGCCGCTGTGGCACCTACCAGCGCATGCGGGCGGCGATTCACAAAGCTGCTGCGCAAATGTCCGGCAAGAAGGGGGCGTGACATGACCATCCTCAAAAATAGCGGTCGACGCGATTTTCTTAAATCTTCTGCAGCCATAACTGGCGCGTTGATGGTGGGATTTCATATACCAGGCATGGGCAAGTCTGCGCCGTCGCCGACGGCAATCAACGGCTGGGTTCGCGTTGGTAGCGACAATAGCGTCATCATCATCTGCCATCGCGC
This sequence comes from Betaproteobacteria bacterium, assembly GCA_039932875.1. Classification (GTDB taxonomy): domain Bacteria; phylum Pseudomonadota; class Gammaproteobacteria; order Burkholderiales; family Usitatibacteraceae; genus UKL13-2. The sequence continues at coordinate 3,365 of JBDTPE010000315.1, forward strand.
CGAGATGGGCCAAGGTACCTTCACCTCGATGCCGATGCTGGTTGCCGAGGAACTCGAAGTCGACCTACGGCGGGTGAAAATCGAAATGGCCGGTGCCGATCCGATCTATATAAACTCGCTGTTGGGCGGGCAACTCACGGGCGGCTCCACCAGCGTCCGGGATGCCTTCGACAGCCTGCGCAAGGCAGGCGCACAAGCGCGGATGATGCTCATTTCCGCTGCGGCGCAGCAATGGAAAATCCCTGAGTCCGATTGCCGTGTCGATCACGGCGGGGTCTACGGCAAAGGCGGCAAGCGGCTGTTCTACGGACAACTGGCGCCGAAGGCGGCGCTACTGCCAGTCCCAAAGAATGTGAAGCTCAAGGACGCCAAGACCTGGAAAATTATTGGCAAACCGTTCAAGCGAATCGATACACCAGCCAAGGTAACTGGCAAGGCCGAATTCGGCATCGATGTGCAATTGCCGGGCATGTTGATCGCCTCGTTAGCGCAGTGTCCGGTGCTGGGCGGCAAACCGCTCAGCGTCGATGACGCGAACGCCAAATCGATGCCGGGTGTAATGGCGGTAGTGAAGATCGACGACGGCGTAGCTGTGGTGGCGAAATCGTTCTGGCAAGCCAAGACTGCACGCGACGCGCTCAACATCACTTGGGAAAACGGCAAGGGCGCGACACTTTCCAGCGCCGGGATTTCTCAAGGGCTCAAGGACGCGCTCGCCAAACCCGCTGCGATGCTGAAGAAGACCGGTGATGCGGATGCCGCGATGATGGGGGCCGCGAAAAGGATAGAAGCCAGTTACGAACTTCCGTTCCTCGCGCACGCGACCATGGAGCCAATGAA
>JBDTPE010000316.1:0-4192 GCA_039932875.1 Betaproteobacteria bacterium
GGCTGCCCTGCGTCTGCGCCCGCTAACGCCGTCGTTTCGGATTTTCCACGCGCTGCGTGGAAAATCGGTGTCGCTGGCAATTCGCCACGCAGTGCGTGATGAATTGCCGCACCGGACATGAGCCCGGGGTAGCCAAGGTAAAACTGCCGCATGTAGGACAAATTTTGCGCAGACCAGCCGTTACCATAAGCGGCCGTCAATGCCGACGATAGCTGGGCTACGACACGATCGCCGTAATCCGCCCGCTTCTTCCCTTGCTGCTCCTCCTCAACAATCTCGCGCCCGATCAGCCAATTGGCGACAACCTGTGTCGTATTGACGGTGCGCGCCACATTCGCCTGAGCCGCTTCCACAATCTCCCGGATGCGATCAAATATCGGCGGCGTACCCTTAGCCCGCACTTTTCGCTTGGCCATCATGACGATTCCTCATCAAACAAACCGGCCTGATTGGCGTTATTAATTTTTTTCCGTTTCCGCTCCCCAATTTCAGTTCCCTCTCCCGTCGGGAGAGGGCTAGGGTGAGGGGCCGCCATCGGCAAATTCGCCACATTCAAACTGTAATCGTCATGACCCCACTCGCATCGAGCCAGCACCATTTTCGGAATTTTTCGCAACGTCAAATTCGGCCACCGCTGCGATGCCTGCGCTGCCGTGACGCCGCGAAACGCGGCGCAACACACCAGCAAGCTCTGCTCAGCGCCGACTTCGTCCGACAACGCCTGCAATTGGTCGACAGACATGTTTTGCGTAGTGACGTAAATAAAGTCGCGTTCGCTCGAATGACCGTGCTGCCACCAGCGCGCGTCACTTGGCGCACAGGTGAAGCCCTCCATCTTCGCCAACGCTTCCGTCAGCATCGCCGCGTTGTACTCGGGATTGATGACTAAATTACCCCAGCGGTCGTTGACGATCAGGCTAGGCGCGAGTTTGTAGTAGCGGAAGCCGCCACCGCCATGCCAATTCACGGCTTCGCTGATGCCGCCCTTGTCTTCGCCGTCGATAACTTTCTTCAGGCGCGGGATGATGTGGGTGTGGCAATGCTCGCCCAACTCGACCATGATCCAGCGGCGGCCCATTTTGTGGGCGACTGCGCCGGTGGTGCCGGAGCCGGCGAAGGAGTCGAGGACGAGGTCGCTAAGATTTGTCGCAATAGAAATAGCCCGTTGAAGAAGGCGCTCTGGTTTGGGCGTGCCAAACGGAATCAAATCAGGAAAGAGTTTTTTCACTTCAGACTTCGACGTGCGATTGCTGCCAACTTCACCATGCAGCCAGATTGTCTCGGGAGGGCGCGTGGCGTTTTCCTCAGCAAAAATACGATAGTTTGGCGTCCAACCGTTGCGACCCTGTATCCAATCAATTCGGTCTCGTTCCTGTTCGACCTTGGCCTTATTCCAGCGCCACGCCCCGTCGGTTCCGTCTTGGCGCTTGGGGAAAACCTCTTGCCCGTCAGGTGCGGTCAAGGCGTAGTACAGCGTCGGGCGTGCCGCTCGGGAGTCTCCTTGACCACCCATCGCCCGCAGGGGTTTAAGGTAGTACTTACGTCCGGACGAATCAACTTTGTCATAGTGGTCTGGCGCATCACCCGATGAGAGTTTGTTCCAGATGGTCTTCGTAATGTCTTTCGCATACACCAGAAGATGATCGTGACGTACTGAGAAGAATTGGGCGTCCATTCTTGGGCTATCTGCTTTCTCCCACACAGCATTCCCGATGAAGTTCAAGCGTCCGAAGATTTCATCACATAGCACCTTGAGGTAGTGAGCCTCGTTGTCATCGATAGTAATCCATAGAGAGCTATCCTCCGACATTAGTCGTCGAATGATCTCTAACCGATCCCGCATTAACCCCAACCAAATCGAGTGCTCTAGCCCATCGTCGTAATGTGTGAACGCGCTGCCGGTGTTGTACGGCGGATCGATGAATACGCACTTCACCTTGCCTGCAAACTCCTGCTCCAGCGCTTTCAACGCCAGCAAGTTGTCACCGAAGATAAGTCTATTGTCGAAGATGTCGTTGTCCGATACCCGATGCTTGGCGTGATACGACTTCTCCGGGTCCTCCAGCAGAATGCGCGGCTCCAGCTTCGGCCGTTTCTCTTTGCCGATCCAGGTGAGTTCAAGCTTTTGCTTCCCACCCATCACGCAGCCACTTTCTTCGTAACCAGCGCTTTTGCTGCGGAATCAAACAATTCGCTATTGATCGGCGACCGAAGGCGGTCATTGTTCAAAAGCTTAAGCAACAACTCCACGGAATCTTTCTCAACCACAACTTTGCCATCGACAATCTTCAGATCCCAATTCTCGCTCTTGCTGACTTTGATCAGACTTTCCATGTAGCTCGATTGTTTGTAATAGCCGGCCTTTCGGATGGAAGAAAGCTTGCGGAGGTGATGCAGATTTGTGCCAACAAATTCCTTTATGACATCTACGTTGTCAACAATATTCAGGCTCGCGAAGTCTGCCAGGACCTCGGTGCCATTCGCAATCATTCCCTCTCTGAAATTCATCGCCATTTCAAACCTCTTTTTATTGGCAATAAACGTTGTTCCACCATACACAAAGAAATCGAAATGCGGATAGATCATGAAGACCTCTTTGTCATCGATATCAACAAGTCTATGGTCTTGGAAAAGTGCGGCATTCCGGGAAATCGCCGTTTTAGGTTGCGTGTCGGCGTTAATGCTACGCCAGCCATAAAGCCTGTCGCTGCCCTTCTCGAATAACACGACGTATGCCCACGAATTGAGCAGATCCTCAAATTTGCTGGCATGAGAATTGGCGAAGCCAGCGCGGATTGCAGATTCGACCTTTGCAAAATCAGTTGCATCTGACGCGATGGTAAAAAGGGCATCGTCGCCATCCACATTGTTGAAATCGTATTCATCGACGTGAAACTCTTTGCCTTGTAGCTGCTGCTTCAGATACCCCCTGAAACGCTTTTGCAGTTTTGCATCAATGTCAACTCGAAGTACCGAATAGCTCGCTGACTTTTGTGCGATTTTTCTCTTTACCAGCCAGAATGTCGTTGCCCATTGGCCGATGGCTATAGATTTGATCTCTTTGAGCTGTTTTTTCGTCTTAGTGCTCATCGTGCACTCCTGTAATTTTTGGAGATGGTTGCGCGGCAATATATAAATAGTGGGAAAGCCTTTCCAGCCGACATGTATCTCCGATAGCAATTGGATCGCGAGAAATCACCATCGCTTGAATTTCCGTTTCATCGCGCTTGAAAGTGCAATCGATAAGCATGTATCCGGCTATGGCGAGTATGGGATTGATAAACACCGTTTGTGTCCGATATGCCATAACGAAAAGTACCGCGAAAAATATCAGGAGACTCAACAGAGTCTGCCAATCAGCAAGATCAAACCGCATGAAAGACAACATGTACGGAATTGTGTAGCCAAACATATCTCCAGACTTGTTAGCTGCCTTTGAGACAACCACAGGCAACCCGTTGCCGACTTCGTTCACGGCCCTGAGAGTAATCACGCTGCTAGCCACTGCAACAAAAAAGAGGATGGCACTGAAAGTTGGTGCATGAAACAACCAAGGACTTGAAGCATCGAAGTCCTTGATGACAAGAATAATCATCAAGGGCGAGTACGCGCTCAAAAAAAGCAGCAGCGACACTAGCGGACGCAGCCTCATCGAAGGGTCACTCATGGCGGAGACACTTCATTGAAGCTCCCATTCGACAGTGAACAAAGTAACTTCTTCCACCTGCTGCTGTAATTGCCCTTCCAGTTGATCGATCAGTTGATTGCGCTCCAACTCAATCTCGTCCTGGCGCGTGAACAGTTCCCGCCGCAATTTACCGCGCCGGGTTTCCAGTTCACGCTGGCGCTTTTGGTGAGTAAGCTTTTCCTCCAGCGTCGGTGAAACGGCCGCGACGCGGCGTACGTCCTTTATCTCCCGATCGATCTCCTTTATCTCGCGTTCCAGGCCCAACTTCAAATCATCTGCCCAGGCGTCAAGTTTCTCAACCTCCTGCGCGAAGAAGGCCAGGTTTCGTTCATTGACTTCGCGAAGCAGTCCCAGCTTACGTTCGCCGGCACTGGCGCGCAAAGCCTCGGGCGCGCTTGCGAACAGGCCAGCCGGTGCTTCAGTCGCAGGCAACCGAAGCAATTTTTCGGGGTCGCCTTCCAGCAAAGCCGCGCCCTCGGCCGTCACCGCCGATATCAGCAGATG
>JBDTPE010000317.1:0-4187 GCA_039932875.1 Betaproteobacteria bacterium
CCGGCCAGGGGCGCGGCGACTGGGAGGCGCTTGCCGCACAATATCCGCATGCTTCGATCGTCACTGATCGCGTCGTCGATTCAGCGCGCGCCTTCGATGTAACGCCATATTTGGCGATGGATACAAACGTCGAGGTGTCGCCGCAACCTGACTTGAGCGCCAACCTGATCCCATCGATATCGGACGACTTCACGGCGGCAATCCTCTTTACCTCGGGAAGCACTGGCAACCCTACGGCCCACGCAAAAAGCTGGGGCCAACTCGTCAGAGGAGCGGCCAATCTCTGGGCTGCTCTTGGCTGGACCCCATCGACTCGCTGTGCCGTTTTGGGCAGCGTGCCCTCGCAGCATATGTTCGGACTCGAGTCGACCGTGATGTTGCCCTGGTATGCGGGTTGTCCGGTGCATCTCCACAAGCCGTTGCTGCCGGCCGACCTCGAATCAGCACTTGCACAATGCGCTCGACCCTGCTGGTGGATGACCACGCCGGTACATCTGCGCCCGACGTTGCAGGCGGCGATTGCATTACCCGGAATCGCCGGCATCGTTGCCTCGACGATGAACCTTGCGCCTGCGCTCGCCGTAGCGGCGGAAGCTACCTGGCAGGTGCCGGTTGTCGAAATCTACGGGTCGACTGAAACGGGTGCATTGGCAACACGGCGCACCGCCAGCGATGAATGGTGGTCACCGCTCGCCGGCGTCGAACTCAAACCGCAAAGCAGCGGCGACACAACGAGAATACTTGCCAGCGGGTCGCACATCGATGTTCCCGTTTTGCTGACCGATGAATTGCGCTTCAATCAAGATGGCCGGTTCCTTTGGTTGGGCCGTTCGGCTGACATGCTCAAGATCGGTGGTAAACGTGCCTCGTTGTCTGCACTGAATCAGCGAATCGCCGCCATACCCGGTATCGATGACGCAGTTTTCTTCGCGCCCGATGCCGGCGACGACGCAACCAAACACGATGACGCGCATCCCATGAAACGGTTGGTCGCGTTCTATGTGTCGGCCACACTTTCACCGGAACAAGTACGGGCGACACTGCACGATCGTCTCGATCCGGTTTTCATGCCGCGCCCTTTGTTTCGCGTTGCTCAATTACCGCGCGATGCAAACGGCAAGCTTGCGCACCTGGCCCTGATGGGGCTGTATTCGCAGTTGCGGCATGCGGACAACACGACGGCAGTAGCAGGTAATGTGCCCAAAAAACCGCTCGTCGTCGCGTTGAATCATCCCGCACTGCCGGGCCATTTTCCAGGCAATCCAATCGTACCGGGCGTTGTGATTCTGTCGCAAGTGACTGAGGCTATCCGGTCTCAATTGCCGGGCATCGTACCCGGAACACTGCTGGCGATGCGTTTTCATGCGCCGCTACGCCCAGGCCAACCGTTCACCGTGCATGCACAACTGCGTGGCGATCAGGTCGTTGTCGAGGTACTCGAAAACAACGCGCAAGGCGCTCCTGGAATGCGGATTTGTAGCGCAAAATGGGCTTGCGGCACCGATGTTCAGCCAGTTGAACACGCGTGAGTGGACAGTGAATAGCCACTGGCGTGATCGCCGCGAGCGCGGCAGCGACGGTGCTATCCGGCTCATCATCTGGCTGGCATTGCACGTCGGTCGCGGCCTGTGCCGGGTGTTGTTGGTGCCGATCTGCGTCTACTTCTTTGCAACCGCGCCACAAACACGACGGGCGTCGCAGCAGTTCCTGAGTAGGGCGATGGGCCGCCCAGCGACCTGGGGCGACACGATCAGGCATCTATTGGTATTTTCCACAACTCTGCTCGATCGCATCTACCTGTTTCACGGTCGCCAACGTGAATTGGATATCGAGGTGAGCAACGAAAAGGTCTTCAGCGACGCCATCGCTGCCGGGCGCGGTTGCCTGTTGCTTGGCTCACATCTGGGCAGCTTCGAGATGCTCGGAATCGTCGGTAGCGTGGAAAAAAAGCTCGCGATCAACATGGTGATGCACGTTGACGACGGTGCCCGTCTGGCTAGCCTCATCCGCGGTGAGCAATTGGCGCTGCCTTACAAAATCATCCCACTGGGTCAGCCGGGCTCGATGTTGCAGGTAAAGGAATGTCTGGATCGAGGCGAAGTCGTCGGCATACTCGCTGATCGCGTTTATGCAGGCGAAGCGACGCAGAGTTTTGAATTCATGGGTCAGCGGGCACGTTTTTCGCTGAGTCCGTTCCGGCTCGCCAAGGTAACGGGCGCGCCCGTGGTGGCAGTGTTCGGCCTGTTTCGTGGTGGCCGTCGCTATGAAATCGTTTTCGAGACGCTTGCGGAACGTGTGGACGACGAGCGGACCAGAACCAGTTCAACGCCTTCGCCAGCATTGTCGCCGCGCACCAAATCATTGCGCGATTGCCAGGCCGCGTACGTGAGCAGTCTGGAGCGCCACGCTCGCCAAACGCCTTACAACTGGTTCAATTTTTACGATTACTGGAGCCACTAGATGATCAGTACTGGGCGTGCCCGCATTGCCGTACGTTTCATGGTGCCACTGATGTTACTGATAGCGACCGGTGTTGCGCGCGCCGACGCCTTCGACTTCGCGCGTCTGATGCAGTTGCTGGCCGCTACGCCGACAACGGATGTTTCGTTCACAGAAAAAAAGTATTCGAGTCTGCTGTCGGAGCCCGTCGTCAGTTCCGGGAAGCTGCGCTATCAACGTCCGGACGTAGTCGAGAAAAATATCGAATTGCCGCGCAAAGAGCAGTATCGCTTTGTCGGCGACGAACTGCTGCTGGCGCGCAACGGTGCCGAGAAGCGGATTCGTCTGTCGAGTCAACCGTTGTTGTTGGCGTTTGCCGCCAGTCTTCGCGGCGTTTTGGGCGGTGATCTCGCCTTGCTGCGCACGCACTATCAGTTGTCGTTGGTTGGAGATCAGCCATCGTGGCGTCTCGATCTAACACCCATCGATGAGGGCATAGCCCGCTATGTGCAACGCATCGTGGTATCTGGCCACGACGGGCGGATCGAGCAGATCGAGGTACGCGAGATCAGCGGTGATCGTTCGGTATTGCAGGTAAGGTAGCCGGACTTCGCGATGACCCAGAGCAAATACATTTCAAGACTGTTTTCAAGTGCCGTGGTTCGCTACGTCGCTGCACTGCTCTGTTTTGCGGCGCTCGCAACGCTAGGTGCCAAGACGATTCGCATTGAGAGTGATTTCACGGCTTTCCTGCCACCGTCGACCACACCGGAGGAGCGCCTGTTGATCGCGCAACTGCGCGACGGGTTGGTATCCAGACTGATGCTGGTCGCACTGGAAGGCGCCGACGAGAAAACGCTGGCCCAGACAAGCCGCAAACTTGCCGACATCCTTGGGCGCGCGCCCGAATTCGAATACGCTGCCAATGGCAGCTTCGACCAGTTCGTCGCGCAAGGTGAAGTGCTGATGCGACACCGTTACGCATTGAGTCCGGCCATGAGCGCCGAAAAGTTTTCTGAGTCAGGATTACGCGCGGCGCTCGAGGAACAGCTATCGCAAATGGCCTCCCCATTCGGTGCATTGTCGCGATCAATCATGGCGCGCGACCCGACGGGCGAGTTCCTCGCCATCGTGCGTCAATTAGATGCCGGCGCAGCGCCGGCGCTACGCCATGGCGTGTGGTTCAGCAGCGATGGCAAACGCGCCTTTCTGATTGCGCAGACACGGGCACCGGGATTCGACAGCGAGCGTCAGGAGCTGGCAATGGCTAGTGTGCGGCGGGTGTTGGCTGCAGAGAGTCCACAGGTCAACGCGATCCTTACCGGGCCCGGAGTATTTGCAGCTGAATCGCGGCGCTTGATTCGCAGCGATGCAGAGCGATTGAGCGTGCTCTCCGCGCTGTTCATCCTGGCTATGTTGATATTCGTTTACCGGTCGGCGCTGGCGGTGGGTCTGGTGGTGATCCCGGTCGCCTTTGGCCTGTTGATCGGTATGCTGGTCGTCAATGCGCTGTTCGGTTCCGTGCACGCCATTACCCTGGGCTTTGCCGCGACGCTCATTGGTGAAGCCGTCGATTATCCAAGCTTCCTGCTGCTTAACAATGCGGTCGGCGAGGTTGCCCGAAAAACAGCACGGCGCCTGCGCGTGACGCTTGCGCTGGCCGTGTTGTCCACCGTCGTCAGTGCATTGGCGCTGACGCTGTCGAGTTTTAAGGGGCTGGCGCAGCTTGGGGTGCTTACCATGGTGGG
>JBDTPE010000318.1:0-4154 GCA_039932875.1 Betaproteobacteria bacterium
CACTGCGCTCACCTTTGCCGCACAGACCATCGCCACCACCAGCGCGGTACAAAACGTCATCATCACCAACACCGGTTTTGCCAACCTCACCTTCAGCAGCATTACCGTCAGTGGACCTTTCAGCAGGGCGGTGTTAAGTGCCACCTCATCCGACTGCGCCAGCTCGCTCGCCCCCAGCAGCAGCTGTCAGATCGGAATAAGCTTCACCCCCACCAGCACCGGGGTGTTGAGCGGGCAGCTAACCATCAATGACAACGCTAGTGGTAGTCCGCACATAGTCATCTTGAGCGGCACCGGTACCTCAGTTCCGGTTGCCGTCATCAGCGTCAGCAGCGGCATCGCATTTGGGGATCAGATCATCAATACCGCCAGCGGCGCGCAGCTCCTCACTATCAGCAACACCGGTACCGCAACACTCATAACCAGCGCCATTACTCTCACGGGCGCCAACGCCAGCAACTTTAGCCTTACAGGGCAGGGCGGCTGCGCCAGCATTCCTGCGGGCGCTAGTTGCGTCGTTGGTGTCGGGTTCACCCCAGCCACGACAGGAGCCAAGACTGCACAGATCAACCTCACAAGCAACGCGCAAAATGCGGCCACGGTCAACACCATTTCGCTGACAGGCAACGGTATTCTGGCGTCGCGCCCGGTGATCAACGTCACGACCACAGCCATTGGCTTTGGCAACGTAATCTTTGGTGGCGCCACGCCAAACCAGATTGTCACGTTGACCAACACTGGTGGACAGGCACTTAGTATCTCCAGCATTGTCGTCACTGGTGACTTCTTGCAGACCAACAACTGCGGCACCAGCGTGCCCACGCAAGGCACATGCACCATCAACATCGTCTTTACGCCGCTGGCGCAGGGCGCGCGCTCCGGCGAACTTTTGCTGACGACGAATGCGGCAACCAGCCCGGATCGCGTACCACTGTCTGGTACCGGTTGTCGATGGTTTAGCCAGGCACAGAGCAGATTCTTTTTGACTGCTTGCGGAAACTAGGCGGGATTACCTGGCGAAAAACCAGCATTGGCGCGGCTCGCGGCATCATTTTGTCCTGCGAGCCTCGTCAATGCTATTGATTGTCTTCTGTATTGGCGGGCGTTGATTAGAGAACCTAAGTCAAGCGTATGCGAGAGTGATTGAGCCGCAACTGCCACGTGGTTGATTACCATTAACAACTTAAACGCGGCTTTGCGTTCTTTCTGGCTAGCGATGAGCAGCAATAAGGCGTATAAAATCACATACAACTGCGCGGTCGCGTAACGTTGGTCTGTAGGCGCGAACCGGCATCGCCGCATTCAATGTTAGAATTCATCAAGTAATGAATTAAGCATTGGTACTCTGACGATTACTAAAATACATGACCTCAGACATCATCCTCGAAACGCGCGCGCTCACCAAGGAATTCAAAGGATTTACGGCTGTTGACCGTATCAATTTGAAGGTCAAGCGCGGTTCCATTCACGCATTGATCGGGCCAAATGGTGCAGGCAAGACCACAGTGTTTAACTTGCTGACCAAATTTCTGCCGGTGACTTCAGGTTCTATCTTCTATAACGGCCAGGACATCACAGACAAAAAGCCTGCGCAAGTCGCGCGCCGCGGGATGGTACGGTCTTTCCAGATTTCGGCGGTGTTCCCGCATCTGAGCGTGCTGGAAAATGTCCGTATCGGTTTGCAACGCAAACTCGGCACCAGCTTTCACTTCTGGAAATCCGAATCCAGTTTGCATAAGCTGAATGCGCGCGCGATGGAGTTGCTTGAATCCGTCGACCTCACCTCGTTTGCCGATACGCAGACGGTGGAGCTGCCCTATGGTCGCAAACGCGCCCTCGAAATTGCCACCACGCTTGCGTTGGACCCCGAACTGATGCTGCTCGATGAGCCTACCCAGGGCATGGGCCATGAAGACGTCAGCCGCGTGGTTGAACTGATTCGCAAGGTTGCCAAGAATCGAACCGTATTGATGGTGGAACACAACATGAGTGTGATCTCCAATCTTTCCGACACCATCACCGTATTGGCCAGTGGTTCGGTGCTCGCGGAAGGTCCATACGAAGTCGTCTCCAAGGATCCCAAGGTGCTTGAAGCTTACGTCGGCACGGTGGAGCCGGAAGCGGTATGAGCGCAGCCCTGCTCAGCGTTGCCAATCTGCACGCCTGGTATGGTGAATCGCACATTCTCCATGGCGTTGATTTTGAAATTCAGCGTGGCGAACTGATTACCTTGCTCGGTCGCAACGGCGCCGGCCGCACCACCACACTCAAGGCGATTCTGGGTTTGACGGGCAAGCGGACCGGCTCAATCAAGGTGGATGGTGTTGAAACCACGCAGTTGTCCACGCACAAGATCGCCCGTCTGGGGCTGGGCTACTGTCCGGAGGAGCGCGGCATATTTTCCAGCTTGAGCTGCGAAGAGAATTTGCTACTGCCACCCAAGATCGGCGAGGGTGGCATGTCGCTGGACGAAATTTACACGATGTTTCCGAATCTCAAGGAACGGCGGAGCAGTCAGGGCACCCGCTTGTCGGGCGGCGAGCAGCAGATGCTGGCGATGGCACGTATCCTTCGCTCGGGTGCCAAGATCTTGTTGCTGGACGAAATCACTGAGGGCTTGGCGCCTGTCATTGTGCAAACGTTGGGGCGAGTGATTCGCCAACTCAAAACGCAGGGTTTGACCATCATCATGGTTGAACAAAATTTCCGGTTTGCCGCGCCGCTGGCAGACCGGCACTATGTGATGGAGCACGGCAAAATTGCGGCAATGGTTGAAAAGCATGAACTGGCGGCGAAAGCGGAGATGCTTAACAACTACCTCGGGGTTTGATTCGAAACGATGGTGGTAGTGTAAAGAGCAGGATTAAGATTAACTATAGGAGAGAGCAAGCATGAAACAGAAACTAATGACGGGTGTAGTCGCGGCAGCGTTGGCAGTCGGTATGTCAGCCGCGCACGCGCAACAGGGGAAATTGTCTGATGATGTCCTCAAGATCGGCGTATTGACCGATATGTCCGGCGTCTATGCAGATTACGGCGGGCCAGGCGCGGTCGCGGCAGCAAAAATGGCGGTCGCTGATTTCGGCGGCAAGATGTTCGGCAAGGAAATCCAGGTAGTCAGCGCCGACCATCAAAACAAGCCGGACATCGCCAAGAACGTAACACTGCAATGGTTTGACCGCGACAAAGTCGACATGACGGTTGAAAACCTGAACTCCGGTGTTGCTTTGGCTGTTTCTGCGCTGGGTAAAGAAAAGAACAAGATCACGATCATCAACGGTGCGGCAAGTGCGCGCCTGACCAATGAAGATTGTGCACCGGCAACCAGCATCCACTATTTGATGGATACGATTGCGCTAGGTAACGTGGTCGGTAAAGCGATCGTGAAAGATGGTGGCGATTCCTGGTTTTTCCTGACAGCCGATTACGCATTCGGCCATTCGCTTGAAAAAGATACGGGTGACGTAGTGAAGGCCGCTGGCGGCAAAGTGCTCGGCGCTGTGCGTCACCCACTTGGCACAGGCGACTTCTCGTCATTCCTGTTGCAGGCCCAGACATCGGGTGCCAAGATCATCGGCCTGGCAAATGCTGGTGGTGATACCGTCAATAGCATCAAGTCGGCAGCGGAATTTGGCATCACCAAAAAGCAGAGTCTGGCCGCTTTGCTGATGCTCATCACCGATGTGGATGCGGTCGGTCTGAAGACAGCACAAGGTCTGTATCTGACCGAGGGATGGTATTGGGACATGAACCCTGAAACGCGTGCGTGGGCGGCGAAATTTGAAGCGGTCATGAAAAAGAAGCCGAATTCAAATCAAGCCAGCGTTTATTCGGCTACCTTGCACTATCTCAATGCCGTGAAAGCAGCAGGCACAGACGATACCGCAGCGGTGATGAAGAAGATGCACGAAATGCCGGTCAACGACATGTTCACCAAAGGCGGCAAGGTTCGTGAAGATGGCCGTATGGTCCACGATATGTACTTGTTCCAGGTGAAGTCACCCGCCGAGTCCAAGGTGCCATGGGATTACTACAAACTCAAAGGCACCGTAAAAGGCGACGACGCATTCCAGTCGTTGGCCAAATCGAGTTGCCCGCAGTTCAAAAAGTCCTAAGGGCTGTGATAGTTTGACGGGTCGGATGCGATGGCAAGT